>JAIRUF010000028.1 GCA_031254555.1 Oscillospiraceae bacterium
CCTGTGGCGATTACACCTCCCGGATTACCTTTCACGCGCGCATAGCCGTCGGCCGCGTGTGCGGCCCCTTGCTCGTGGGCTGTTATCACATGATTAATCCTATGAGAATTTTTATAGAGTTCGTCGTAAATATCTAAAACAGAGCCGCCCGGATATCCAAACACCGTGGTTACCTCATGTTTAACAAGCTCTTCTATAAGTATCTGCGCACCGTTCAGAGTCATAGCTGATCCTCTCCAATTATTAATCAAATTAAAAGAGGTCTTACAGCGTTTGCTGTAAGACCTAGATGTAAAAAAATTACTTAGTCCTTATTCTCAGCACAACGCGGCAAAACATTATCAATAATCACGACAATGCTAAGCACTATAATTATTATGCTGAGAGAAAAGCTAAATAACATAACCGATATTCTCCTTATGGGTTGTTGACAAACAATGTATCATAAATCCATTTATTTGTCAACCATCTCTTAAAATTATTGGGCAATATCATTATATAGAGAGCAGTCTCAATGTTTACAAAGACTGGCATGCAACAAAGCTTTTATAAAATGGGAAAGCTATAATTATAAATATAAAATGAGGGTAATCTATTTATAAACAACATAAAAAGTGATATCCTTAATATTGGTAACAGGTTATAAGTTTTAGTTAGGGGATTTTTGGTATGATTTACACCGTAACTCTCAACCCCGCAATTGATTACGTGATAAAGCTTAAGTCACTGGACACAGGGGAGATAAATAGAACTATAGCAGAAGACATAGTTTTTGGCGGCAAGGGGCTTAATGTGTCGTCGGTTCTGACGCGGCTCGGCATACCCAATATAGCCCTTGGTTTTGTGTCAGGCGTTACAGGCGAGATAATAGAAAAAGGGCTAAGAGACGACGGCGTTAAAACGGATCTTATAAAGCTAAAAGAGGGTTTTTCACGCATTAACGTAAAGATAGCTGGCGGTGAAGAAACCCAAATTAATGGATATGGTCCTCATATAAGCCATGAAGATTTAAATAAGCTATACGGCAAAATAAGAGGACTTCAAACAGGGGATATGCTGATTATGTCCGGAAGTGTCCGCTTTGACCTTCCGGATACCGTGTATGAGGATATGATAGCTCAACTCCGGGGAAAAGACATAAAACTGGTGGTGGACGCATCAAAGGAGCTTCTTGTAAACACGCTTAAGCATAGGCCGTTTCTCATTAAGCCAAATCATACGGAGCTCTGTGATCTGTTTGGAAGAGAGGTAAGCACAAAAGAGGATTGTTATAAATGTGCGCAAGCACTTCAGCAAAAGGGTGCGAGGAACGTAATCATTTCTCTGTCAGGTAAAGGAGCTTTACTCCTTGATGAAAACGGGAAAAAATATGAGATGGATGCTGCTAGCGGTAAGGTTATAAGCACGGTGGGATCGGGTGATTCTATGGTTGCGGGATTTGTTGCTGGATGGATTTTGAGCGGAGATTATGAATACGCATTAAAACTCGGCATAGCAGCCGGAGGAGCAACCGCATTCTCATCAAAGATAGCACAGGATCAGGAAATATGGAGAGTGTTTGATCTGATGCAAAAAAATACAAAAAAGTGAACTTGGGTGAAAACATGTTGATACAAATCCGCCGGATCATTTGTAGATGCGGCGGATTTGTATATATCAAACCTATAATATTCTGTAAGGAAATTACGCATATTAAAGCGGCAAATTGGAAAACTATTATAAATTTTTATAGATTATATGATCATGTTAAATCCAAATAAGACTGTTGGTTAAAGCGGCTGGATCCATAACACGAAGAACATAATTTATGACGTACGACAAAGGAGCTTTAAAATGAAAAAAGATAGCAACAAAAAAGCGAGAGATAAAGATGCTTTAAAAAACAAGGAAAAAAGAGCGAAGTCTGAGTATTATCCCGACATTTCAAACGTGTCGTCTATGAGCGACTGTACAGGGCTTATGCACACTCCGCCTCAAAATGATGAGGAGTATCAGGCTTATCAGGATCTGTCCAACATGCAAATACCAAAGCAAGATGACTGACATCAGGGGCCATGATGGTTAAAAGGGAATTGCCTTAAAAAATAAAGACGATGAGTATGATAAGATATCAACAAAGGATATATAAATTGGTTTAACAAAGAAAAGCTGCTTTTGGATTTTTAAAGCTTTAAGGCAGCCATCTGCATATAACGGCCGTCCTTTTCTCGGAGGGCTGTTTTTTGTTGTGCAAGATAAGGAAGGTCTATAATATATTGGTTATTTCTGTTATAATATAAAAAATTCAAAAGCTTAAAAGGAGTTAAGTATGGATGGGAAAACATGCTTTGTAATGGCGGCGGGCGAATATTTCACTCGCGAGATCAGGCCGTATAAAGGCGACCTTATCATAGCTGCAGACGCGGGTTACAACACGGCAAAAAATCTTGGTCTAAAACCGGACTTGGTTGTGGGCGACTTTGACTCCATGAAGGTTGTACCAGAGCTTGAGAATATAGTAAGACTTAATCCGGTTAAGGATGTTACAGACACGTTTGAAGCTTTAAGAATAGGACTTGCTAAAGGGTATAAAAAGTTTTATATCTATGGGGGAACGGGTGGTCTTTATTCACACACAATGGCAAATATACAAAGCCTTGCAATGCTTGCAAAAAACGGCGCAAGGGGCTATCTTTTCGGGAAGGAAGAGGTGTTTACAGTTATACATAACGGCAAAGCCGAATTTGATGCAAGCGCCTCGGGATACATATCGGTCTTTTCGCTTGAAAGTGAGAGCAGCGGTGTGTATGAAACCGGCCTTAAATATAAGCTTGAAAACTACACCATGAAAAATGATGACCCTATTGGTGTGAGCAATGAATTTGCAGGACATGACAGCTGTGTATCAGTAAATAACGGTACGCTGCTTATAGTTTACTCTATGATCGCGCACAGTGCGAACCTGGCTTAAAACGGAGCATTCTCTCACGTAAGCGTCATTCATACGTGTAAAATATGACGCCCATTTTTTTAAAATTAAAATATAATAAAAATTCCCCAAAATAGAAGCTTTAGTCAATGTTTTAGCAAAAGATTTGTTTCGGCTGTGGCGACTTTTGCATGATTTTATTTACCCTGTTGATTTCGGTAAGCTATAATAGCCTTAAAAATAGTCAACTTAATAAGGGAGGAATAAATATGTTTAATACGGCGCTAACAGAAGAAATCTGCGAAAAGCTTGCCCTTGCCGCAAAACAGGAGTCCAGGCGTTTAGGAGTTGGGGTCACATTGTCAATAACAGATGAAAACGGCAACCTAAGGCTGTTGCAGCGCTTTGGCAATGCAATACTGCCAAGCATTGAGATATCCGGCAAAAAGGCGTATACGGCGGCTGTGCTTCGTCAGCCGACAAGTGAGTTCGGCAAGATTGCACAGCCTGGTTCAAGCGCATTTGGAATCAACATAACCAATGATAAACTGGTGATTTTTGGCGGAGGATTTCCACTCGTATTAGACGGCGAAACTGTAGGCGGAATCGGAGTAAGCGGCGGAAGCGTTGAGGAAGATGAATTGATTGCGGACAAAGTATTAAAAGAGTTTAAAAATGTGACAAATATATAAAGACAACTCAATAAAAAGAACCGCTTACTGATTATCTCCCATGATGACAGTAAGCGGTTCTTATATTTTGCAGAAAAATCCCATGATCGCACAATAAGTGTATTTTATTGCTTACATTCTGTGCCCAATCATATTCAACAATGTGCTTTATATAAAACTCTTATTAATATATAGACCTTGCTTTTTTGAATCTTGCTACTACTATCATCGAGGCTGTGCACATAATAGCTGTGAGAGTTAAATAATAAATTGCCTGCGAATCACCGGTTTTTGGGGTCCCAACTCCGCTTTCCAACACATAAACGCTGAAATGATTTGTCTCAAATGTGGCATAATGTATGCCGTCTTCCGTTGTTACAGTCACCGGATATTGCGTTTTGGTTCCGTCACTGTCAACTCGGTATACCTCTAGGTTGTTGGAATTAAAACGCTCTGGAATCGGAATACTTATTTCAACTTTACCATCCGGCTTTATTTTAACTCCATCTGATTCTAATGTGATTTCAAAGACAACAAAATCTTTAAGACCTGCCAATGCGTCTTTTATAATTTCATAAATAGTTCCGCTGGTCAATCGAGTTGCATTCAATACGGTGTCTTCCGGAAGCTCGTCTGTTGTAGCCTCTAACTTGATCCCGGTATCTTTGTCTATCTTTTCAATCGGAAGGTCAATTTTTTCAATATTTCCTACTGTTCCGTTGCTGTAAATAACCAATTTTTCTCCTGAGCCATTTGCTCTTAAAACGGTGATTCTGACAGCGTCCACCAAGGTTACATCGATGCTGGATCCCGTCTTTACCGAGGTATATATTGTGGCAGATGGGACAATATCGCTATAACTTTGGTCTGTTCCTCCGGATGAATATTTGCGTTCGCCGGATGGATAATTATCATAGCTGTTTAAATATCCGCTCCATGACCTATTCTTTGTATAGTTCATTGATTTAAGCTTTCCGTCATTTGAGAACATCAAATATTCAAAAATAATATTGGAGTCACCTTTTGACAAGTTAATAGATTCAGCCAGGTCAAATTGCACTTCCAGGCGTTTTGGATTTTCAGTGCTTTTAAGGCTGATTCCAACATTTTTGATTAAATCAGTTCCTGCCGCAAAAGAAAAGACAGGCAACAACTGCAATGCAATAAATAGAACAAGAGCTAAAGTAATAAATTTTTTCGTATTTTTCATATTAAAGTTTCCTTTCATGGTAGTATGATTATTATCCATCTTATAAATTGCAATTATTCTGTTAATAATTTACGTAAATATATTCCGTTTTTATTTTTGTAAAATTAGAACTAATTCTATTCAGTGATATCAATACAAAAAAGTTATTGAGATGGTTAAATAGAAAAATGTACCTTTTAGCGAAAAGCTAAACGGCACATTTTTTTGTGAGGTAATTTTCTTTTTTTGATTCATAGGGTTTATAATAATTACTTAAAAATTTTGACTCTTACTTTTCTGCAAATGGAACATTTAACAGAAAATTTATTTTTTAAATCAATTTATCTTTTTGATCATTTGGCGTAAATATTGCGATGTATCACAGCTGCAAAAACAGGAACACCGTCCGTAAATTTTAGCGGACGGTGTTCCTGGCAAAATCATATCTTTACTGTGATAAACATGTTAAATTATTATACCCTTTGCGCTTTTTGCTGAACGTCAAACCAGCTGGCAAGTGTCAGTGACATGCCGCCAATCAGTAACCACAACAACATATTACTGTTATCGTCAGTATTTGGCTTGTCTTTGTTGTTGCCGGAATTGTTATTTCCGGGATTTGTCGAAGTAGTTCCCTCTGATGGGTTAGTTCCCTCCGGAGGAGTAGTTCCTTCAGGCGGAGTAGTTCCTTCAGGCGGGTTCGTTTCACCTGCAGCATTGACCGTCAGCGTGAAAGTGATTGACTCGCTTTGCTGACCGTTGGCGACTGTCAGTACAACGGGATATGTCCCCGCTGGCAACCCTGCCGCAATCTCAAGTTTTTTCGTGTCGTCGTTCCATGTGATTTTTTCGTTACCGGAGGTTTTCGTTACCGTAACATCTGTACCCGTGACGGTGTATACGCCCGTAGCTGCCGCGGTGTAGCCCTCTGTCAGCGTCATGGCTGTGGGGCCGGTGATACCGGGTTCGATATATTCCGAAGCGGCGACCTCGATCTTAGCGTACCGGTGATCTGGGGTGATTTTTGTCGTGGAACCGTCGCCCGTGAGAGGCGTGGTGCTTGGAGTTGTCGATCCGTTCACATAATAGGTATATCCATCCGGAACGGTGTATTCCTCGTTCACTTCGGAGTAGATCCTAATCGCGTAGCTGTTGCCGATTGCTGTGAGCGTTCCGCCGGTGATGTTGATATACTCGTTCGTATCAAGGCCTTCGCTCCAGAACCCTGAGCCGCCAGCGGCGGTTACGTTTGCGTTGCCATTTATGGTTATGCCGCCTTCGCCCTTGTCGCCGGCATAAATGCCATAGGTGTATCCGGCTGAGCCTCCCGTGGCGTTCACAGTTGCGCTGTCACTCACGGTGATATCGCCGGAAGAGAGGCCAAAACTGGTGCCGTCACTTGGCGCCGATCCGCCTTTGGCGGTTACGGACGCGCTGTCGCTGATGGTGAGATTATTGTCCACATAAATGCCGGTACCCCAGTCCGATGATGCGCCGCCCGTGGCTGTTACAGTCGCGCTGCCGCTGATGGTAAGGTTCTCCGCAGCAATGCCGTCACTATATTCCCCCGCGCCGCCCGTAACGGTCAGGCTTCCG
>JAIRUF010000030.1 GCA_031254555.1 Oscillospiraceae bacterium
GGTTTCATCCCAAGGCGATCATACGCTCGCCATAGACAATGAAGGCGTCCTATGGGCTTGGGGATTTAACCTGTGTGGCGAACTGGGCGACGGCACAACATCCAACAGTACTTCTCCCATCAATATTTCCGAGATATACGACATGCCCGCTATGAAAAGCGCGGTGGCCTGTGAATGGCACAGCGTTGCCCTTGATGTGAACGGCAACGTTTGGACTTGGGGATCAAACGGTATTGGAGGATTGTTAGGCGACGGCTCCGGCATGTTTGATTTCTACAGATACCAGCCCCGTAATATCACAGCACACTTAAAGGGAACCGCAAACGAAATCCCTTCGATGACACAAATATCATCAAACGGCAAGCATACCCTTGCTTTGGATGAAGACGGCAACGTCTGGGCATGGGGCGGCGGCATTGAGTACCAAGTGGGCAACGAGGTCGAGGTATCACGTTATCCCGTCAATATCACAAAGTACTGGAAAGAACACCCGACAAAAACCATATCAATGCCCGCTATGCAAAAGGTAGCGGCCGGAAGTGACTACACATTGGTTCTGGACGTATACGGAAAAATCTGGGGATGGGGTTCTGGATATACAGGCATGACTGGCTGTGGTCCGGCGATGTCAAAAAGCCCCCTGAAAGTTTCCGAGGATTATTACACAGATCTTCCCGATGTCATAACGGATATCAACGCCGGTTATGCAAATCACGCTTTCGCTTTAGACAGCCAAGGCACCGTCTATGGCTGGGGATGGAATTCTTATAACGGGATATGCGGCTCTCATCCTATCGGTATTCCGATATCCCCTCCGGTAAATGTTACTGATGAGCAGCCTCTGTCCTCTCCTATAAAGGCGATTCATGCCGCCAATCTGCACACCATTGCTTTGGACAAAAACGGCGTCGTCTGGACATGGGGAGATAATACTGACGGACAGATAGGCAATGGCGTTGTATCTCCTACAATTCCAGGCGCTCAGGGCGAACAAACTGCCTTCAACGTCAGTTCACAGCATGATTTGCCTGTTATAACGGCTATTTCCGGCGGTTTCTCATCTTGTTTTGCCCTTGACGAAAACGGCATTATCTGGGCCTGGGGAGGAAACAGCTATGGCCAGCTTGGAAACGGGACAAAAACCAGAAGCCCGATACCTGTCATGATCAAGCATCCCCTTGCTCCATAAGCAGGTTTAAACTCTACTGCAAGGGGAGACACCCTCTCCCCTTGCTAAAATCAATCAATGAAAGGAGGTAGGAAACATGCTTTGCAATTATAATCCGTTTCATACACAGCAGCGCGGTCGTACAGGCCGAAAAATATCAAAAATCGCGAAAAAAACTTTGTTGCTTTTGTTTGTAGGGCTGTTTCTCGTCTCCGCTTTTCAGGCCGGAACTTTTGCGTGGATTTACAACTCCGACCATAAAACCAATGAAATCCATGGACAGACCACTCCCACTTGGGTGGTACTCAATAAATTTGAGCGCGACATAGAGGGGAATGTTACACAAACCCCAGTCCCTGGCGCAGAGTTTTACCTTTACCGAGAGGGCGATCCCGATGAACAAATTGGCGGGCGTTTTTTGAGCGATGAAAATGGGCATGTTTTTCCTCCGTTTCTCGATCCCGGCAACTATTATTTCATCGAAACCGACCCGTCTCCAAACTATATTTATGATATTGAAAACGATCAGCCGGTGAATAGGTATCCCTTTAACATCACCGGATTGGAAAATATAACGGAACCTTTAATCATTACCGCTTATAACCAGCGTATGATCGGCAGCCTTGTTATTTCTAAAACCGTTGAAAACGAAAATAAAAGGAATTTGACTCCTGCGCAGCTTGATTTAGAATTTATCTTCACAGTCATGTTTTCCGATGACGGCACTTATTCTTATTCCATAAACGGCGGTGAATCCATACAGATAACAAGCGGCGGCTCTCTTACACTAAAACACGGTGAAAGCGCGGTGTTTGAAAACATCCCGGCAGGTTTGTTCTATACCGTCATCGAAACGCCGACCGAAGGCTGCATCATTAAAAGCGAAAATCACTGCGGAACAATTACGGAAGAAGGTGTCACTGCCTCTTTCGTGAACATATACAGTGAACCTGACCGTGATGAAACTGAACTCACCATATACAAAGTCATCGATGGTGAATTGCCAGATTCGGATATGAATTTTAGCTTTACCCTGATAGTAGATGGCGAAATATTTGATGAATTTACCCTGAAAGGCGGCGAAAGTAAAGCAATTACTATTCCCGCTGGATCTGTATATGAAGTGATTGAGAACGATTATTCTTCTCATGGCTTTGTACAGTCTATCACCAACGGATATGGAACTGCGTCCGGCGAAACCATTGAGATCATACAAACCAATCGATTTTTAGGCCGGGCTGAAATCAAAATACAAGGTGAAAAGACATGGGATAAAAAAGGATACACCGTAGCTCTGCCTGAAAGTATTACCGTAAGCCTTAAAGACGGAGTCACCTTAATTGACACAGCGACAGTAATACCAGGCGATGACGGCAAGTGGGAATATACGTTTACCGCTCCGAAATACCGCTATGACGGTGTAACCGAAATTGAATATACCATTATTGAAAGCCCACTTGAAACATGGAAATCTGAAACAAGCGGATTTGACATTAAGAACACTTATATCCCACCTGTGGCTATAGAGACGCCCTCCGTAGTAAAAGTAATCACCGGCGAATTTTCTGGAGCGACTGCACAATTCCAATTCGTTTTGGCAGCGCAGGACGGTGCACCTATGCCGGAAGGTTCTGTAAGCGGAAACAAAACAATTTCCATTACAGGCGAGGGAGAGCTAGACTTTGGCGACATTGCCTTTATCAAGCCTGGAACTTATGTTTATGTCATTTCCGAGTTGAATACCGGGGAAAGCGGTTGGTCGTATGACAACTCGATTTATACATGGACGGTTGTAATTGCCGAGGAAAACGGAGAATTAGCAGTAGGTTCCCAAACCCTGACGAAATCCGTAGAACCCGCTGATAAAGCGGTATTCACGAACCATTACACCGATTTTAGCCATATCAATGTCAGCGTAACGAAAGTATGGATCGGCGACGGCCAACACCCGTCCAGTGTACAGGTACAGCTATACAAAAACGGTGTGGCCCAAGGAAGCGCTGTAACCCTTAATGCCGACAATAATTGGGCTCATACATGGACTGACCTTGAAGAAGGCGCGGTGTATACGGCAGATGAACCTAGCGTACCTGAAGGCTATACAAAAACCATATCGGGCAGCGCGGAGAACGGCTTTACCATTACCAACAGCAGTATATCAAAACCTAAAAATCATCCGGGAAATTCTCCAAATACAAGCGATCACAACAATCTTTTCATGTGGCTAACCTTAATGATCGTCAGCTTTATCGGATCGATTATCACAGTTGTTTTGGTCAAACGCACAAAGTATAAGGCAAAATAAAAAAACGGGGCAAAGTTCGCTTTGCTCCGTTTTCCTTTTCTGCAGAAAAGGAAACAGATATTCTATCGTTGGCACAGTTATTTTTTGCCGGCAAATACTGGTTTTAACATTAAAAATATTAAGTCGATGTAAAGCCCGGTTCTGCACGCGGCTCTGCCGCGGCTGCAATAAATAATTGCAGCTAAAAAACATTTTATGTTTTTTAGTGCAGAACCGCGGTCTATTGTATTTAATCTCATATCGTGTTAAAATATTTTTACTCTAAGACAAGGAGTTTAATATGAATATTTTAAATAGAACGGCAATAAAAAGCGAAGCTAAAAACATTATTTCAGTAAACTTTAATTGGCTTGTTATGTTTTTTGCCGAAATAGTTCTTATTCTTTACAATGTATTTAGATCTTCTATTCTAACTCTCTCAAAAGAATATTCTTGGGGATATGAAAAGCTCCTTACAACTAACCCTTATATAACAAGCGTGTTTTTCCTAATGCCTATTATTTCACTTCTTGTCTCACCCATTTTTGTAGCTATTAATGGCTATTATACAAATTGCCTTAGAACTAAGAATTTCTCTCCCGGCTATGTATATCAACTAGCCGTTATGGATTATATAAAATTTATTGTAGTATCTTTTATAAAAAAGTTCTTTCTTTATTTATGGGGCCTCTTGTTTATAATACCTGGCATTATAAAATACTATGAATATTTAATGACCGAATACATTATCTGTGACAATCCGGGTATGGATGCAACAGACGCTATCAGACTCAGCCGTAAAATAACAAAAGGATATAAGTTTAATCTTTTTTTAATGCAGATAAGCTTTATTCCCTGGTATATTCTAACTGGAATAACTTTGGGAACCGCCATAATATATGTTTCACCGTATGTTCGAACAACACAAGCTATGTATTATGAAAATCTTAAAAGAAACGCAATAGAAAAAAATATAGCCACTGCAAAGGATTTCGGCGAATATTGAGTTTTTAATGATGAGGAGTTTTAACTGATGTCAAAAGTTTTGAGATTGTTTGTGGAAAAGAGAGAAGGTTTTAATGTTGAGGCAAATCAAGTTTTAAGCGATCTTCGTGACAACCTCGGCTTGAAGAATATATCATCTTTGCGAATCATTAACCGCTATGACGTTCAAGGGTTAAGCGAATCTGATTTTGAGCTTGCAAGCAATTCTGTCTTATCGGAGCCAAACGCTGATATCCTTTTCTATTCTTTTAATTGCCCTGGAAATGCCAAATGCCTGACCGTTGAATATTTGCCAGGACAGTACGACCAAAGGGCAGATTCTGCCGCACAGTGTATAGCATTGCTTACACAAAAAGAGCAGCCGCAGGTTGCCTGTGCAAAGATATTCGTTTTTGATGGGGATATAACGGCCGCCGAACTTGAAAGAATAAAATCTTATATCGTAAATCCCCTTGAGTCAAGACTTGCTTCAGACAAGCTCCCTCAGACATTAGAAATTCACGCCGACATCCCGAAGGACATTGAAAGGATTGCCGGTTTTATTTCTATGAAAGACGAAAATTTATCGAAATATCACGGTCAAATGGGCTTCGCGATGAGTGTTTCGGACCTTTGTTTCTGCCGCGACTATTTTAGAGATACTGAGCACAGAGATCCGTCCATTACAGAACTTAAGGTGATTGATACATATTGGTCCGACCATTGTAGGCACACCACTTTCTTTACAAATCTGGACAGCGTTGAGATTGAAAACGGCCCGTTAATGGGAGCTGTTGAATCGGCGTTTAAATCCTATCTTGATTCACGCTTGGAGATTTATGGTGGCCGCGATAAAGATATGTCACTCATGGACATGGCCACAATAGGTACCAAGGTCATAAAAAAACGTGGACTTGCCGATGATTTGGATGAAAGCGCTGAGATAAACGCATGCAGCATAAACGTCGATATCTGTGTGGACGGCAAACCTCAGCAATGGTTGATACAATTTAAAAATGAAACACATAACCATCCAACAGAGATCGAACCGTTCGGCGGTGCCGCGACTTGCCTGGGCGGAGCTATCAGGGATCCGCTTTCAGGGCGTGCCTACGTGTATCAGGCTATGCGCGTTACCGGCAGCGGTGACCCATGCATCCCGTTTGAAGATACTCTGCACGGCAAGCTGCCTCAAAAGAAAATAACGTCCGGAGCCGCTCACGGTTACTCATCTTACGGGAATCAAATAGGCCTTAGCACAGGACAGGTCGTTGAGCTATATGATGAAGGCTATGTCGCAAAGCGTATGGAGATAGGAGCCGTCATCGGCGCTTCTCCAAAAGAAAATGTTGAAAGGCTTGAACCTGCACCCGGCGATGTTATAGTTCTGCTTGGCGGGCGCACAGGTCGTGACGGTTGCGGCGGAGCGACAGGCTCGTCTAAAGCGCATGACTCATCATCTATAGAGACGTGCGGAGCGGAAGTTCAAAAGGGCAATCCAGCCGTCGAGCGTAAAATTCAGCGGTTGTTCAGGGACTCAAATGCCGCAAGACTCATCAAAAGATGCAATGACTTTGGGGCAGGAGGAGTTTGCGTTGCGATAGGTGAACTGGCTCCCGGACTTTGCATAACCCTTGATCGTATCCCTAAAAAATATGATGGACTGGACGGAACAGAGCTTGCGATATCCGAATCTCAGGAGCGTATGGCTGTGGTGCTTGACAGTAACGACATATCCCGATTTATGGAACTTGCCGCTAAGGAAAATCTTGAGGCCACACAAGTCGCTCAGGTTGAATCCTCTCCCCGTCTGGTAATGTACTGGCGCGGTGACAAAATAGTTGATTTAAGCCGTGAGTTTTT
>JAIRUF010000072.1 GCA_031254555.1 Oscillospiraceae bacterium
CTGCTGGGCTTACAATCGTCATCATTCGCGAGGATTTGCTGGGTAAGGCCCGTGACATAACTCCCACTATGATGAATTATCAGATTCAGGCTGAAAATGATTCACTTTATAACACCCCTCCATGTTACACCATTTACATATGCAAACTAGTTTTGGAGTGGATTAAAACATTGGGCGGACTTGAGGCCATGAAAGCGCACAATGAGAAAAAGGCACAAATTCTGTATGATTACCTTGACAGCAGCAGCCTTTTCCGCGGCACTGTAGTAAAAGAGGACCGCTCCTTGATGAATGTTCCGTTCGTAACTGACAGCGAAGAATTAAATGCTAAATTTATAAAAGAAGCCCAGGCTCAAGGGTTTATCAATCTAAAAGGACACCGCTCCGTCGGCGGAATGCGGGCATCCATATATAACGCTATGCCTATAGAGGGCGTGCAGGCACTGGTAAACTTTATGAAAGAATTTGAAGATAAAAACCAAAACACTATATAATGAAAGTGGGCAAAATTAATGTATAAGATTCAAACCTTAAATAAAATTTCCCCGTCAGGCCTTGAGCATTTTCACAGCAACAAATACACCTACGGAAATGAAATAACATCCCCAGACGCTATAATGGTGCGCTCAGCATCTATGCACGAAATGGATTTTTCAAGCGATCTTTTGGCGATAGCCAGAGCCGGAGCCGGCGTCAACAACATTCCGGTAGATAAATGTTCTGAGGATGGCATTGTTGTGTTCAACACTCCCGGAGCAAATGCCAATGCAGTAAAAGAGCTTGTAATATGCTCACTTTTACTTTCATCGCGCAAAATTGTATCCGGTATTGATTTTTGTAAAACTCTTAAAGATGAAGGTGAAAAAGTAGGCCCTCTGGTAGAGAAAGGGAAATCCGCATTTGCCGGTCCGGAAATTTCCGGCAAAAAATTGGGAGTCATTGGACTTGGTGCAATTGGCGTGCTTGTTGCGAACTGCGCTAAAAGCATGGGTATGGAAGTGTTCGGTTACGATCCATATCTTTCTGTCGACGCCGCGTGGAATCTCTCACGTTCAATCAAGCATGCAAAATCTCTTCAGGAGATATTTTCAGAATGTGATTACTTAAGCCTTCATCTGCCGTCTAATAAAGAGACTAAAGACCTTGTTAACTCCGCTTCCATTTCAAGTATGAAAGACGGCATAAGAATACTTAATTTTTCAAGGGCTGAACTTGTATGCGACGATGATATTATAGACGCTCTTCAAAGCGGCAAAGTCGCATCATACGCAACTGACTTTCCAACCCATAAGCTAATTGATGTAAACGGCGTAATAGCTATACCTCACCTTGGCGCCTCGACTCCCGAATCAGAGGATAACTGCGCACGCATGGCTGTGTTTGAGCTTATTGATTACCTTGAGAATGGAGTTATCAAAAACTCTGTCAATTTCCCGGATGTTGACCTTCCGCGATCAACGGACTGCCGCGTTTGCGTTATTCACAGGAATATACCTAACGTTCTTAATCCTATTACAGCTCCGTTTACCGCCGCTAATATCAACATCAACAACATGGTAAATCTCTCTAAAAAAGATTATGCTTATACAATAGTTGATTCGGATAAATATGCCGATGAATCTATAATAAAACAAATACGTGAAATAGATGGTATTATAAGAGTTCGGGTTTTATAAGAATCATTGACAGAATTACAAAAAGGCTTTGTTTAAAACACAAAGCCTTTTTTGTTTACCCATTTAAAGTTTCTTTATTTTTAAAAATTAAATTTAAATAACTTGATATATAGTGATTTAACTTTAACAAAAGATCTTAAAATAAAGATTCATGCTTACTTCCATTCTTTATAGTCTGAGAGAGCTAAAAAAGTATATCCCTGTCCTCTTGCCCAATCTATAACGTCGCTTAATACATTTACATTTGCCTTTGAAATAGAGTGGAGCAAAATCACAGCTCCGGGATGAAGTCTTGAAGTTATTGTATTAAACGCTTCTTGATCGCTTGGTTGTTTATTCACATAATAGTCAACATATGCCACCGACCAAAACACACTTGTATATCCTATGGATTTTACAAGATCAAGTGCAGACTGCGAATACTTTCCCATAGGGAATCTAAAATACGGAGATGTGTATCCGAACTTTGTTCTAAGGTAATTATCACACTCTTCTATTTCCTTTGCCATCTGCGTCCTGCTTAAAGATGAGAAATCACGATGAGTTGTTGAGTGGTTCCCAACAATATGACCCTCGTTTATCATTCTTGCGACCATCTTGCGGCCATCTTCGGTTTTTAAATAAGTTATGACGATAAAGAATGCAGCAGGCACTTCCTTTTTATTCAGTATATTAAGAATCGTATCCATGTTGCCCTCGTCATACCCTGTGTCAAAAGTCAAATATAATACTTTTTCTTTGGATTTTGTGTCGAGTGCCAAGGCTCCAAAAGATTTAAAATATTCCTGACCCACAATTGAGCTTTCATTAGCCGCGCCATTTTTTCCGACACCGCTGCCGTACCCTACACCTTTTGTACTAAGACCTTTTTTATTGTCCGGATCCAAAACATCAAATTTAATCTCTTTTAAAGGCTTAAGCCCTGTAAATGTTTTGCAGCTGTTGTTTTCTTGAGAAGGATCAACAACTGCCTCCTGAGCCGGAGTTTTCGCTGCATTTTCATTGTTAGGATCTGTTAGGCTACCCTGGTCTTCCCTATTGCATGAGCAGAGACAGAAAAACATACTAACAAAAACTGAAACCAATATAAATTTTTTCATATATATTTTAATGCTCCTTTTCTTATAATCACATAAACATTAATTTGCGGTCATTTTTATGTGTCACAACAAGACGTACAGGCTAAAACATACTTTAGCATTGATCAGACAGAAAACATACCAAAACGACCAAGTAATTTTGAAGCTTATGCGTTCATTAGCTCAAAACATAAGGGACTTGTACAAAGTCCCTTTAAGTTCTTTATTTTATCATGCTCTGTGCGCTGTCAACTAAATCACTCA
>JAIRUF010000080.1 GCA_031254555.1 Oscillospiraceae bacterium
CGATCTTTATGCTGTGTTTATAACAAACGGCAGAACGTCTGAGGACAATGGATATGTGTTCAACTATATATTCCCCAACCTTAAAAATGAAAGGGCGTTCGCAACATTTGTTGATCAGATAAACCAGAGGAAACTATACAATACCGGAGTTGACATAAAGCCTACAGATAAGCTTATAACCCTTTCAACATGCACGTATGAGTTTGAAGAGGCAAGGCTGGTTGTCGTCGGCAGGATGATTCGCAAAGGTGAGAGCGAATCCATCGACGCATCCAAGGTGAGGATCAATTCAAATCCGCGGTATCCGCAGGCCTGGTACGATAAAAAGGGACTTAACAATCCGTATAGCGGCTATTCAAAATGGTTGCCTGAAACCTAAGGTTTATTGTTTTTTCAGGTCTATACGGGAGACATTTTCCCGGACCTACAAGATAAAAAGGAAGATTTTCGAAATGGTGTGATGGAATGGTTGTAAAACTAATGTCATTGGGGCTTTATATTTCTCCGGATGACATCAAGATGGGAAATATGATAGAAGAGACGGCCGCAGAATTATTTGAGACAAATGAAAAATATGTCAATTATGACAATGAAAAGGTTTTCATATCAGAGCTTGCAAAGGCCCTTGACGAAAATGATGTAATAATTTTGTCGTCGCAGGCAGAAATTTTCACTTCATTTAAAAACTTTATAACCAAAGCATTTAAGCTGAAAAAACGCCTGGATAGGCAGATTGCAAAAAAACTACGCACTAATATAGATCCGTCGCAAAACGAGCAGGAAGTGCTGGATGAGCACGCGATGATACCTGTTGGCGGAACTCCTATATCTTCAAAGGATGGGTATAACAGCGGCTTTGCCATAAGATCAAATGACAAAATGGTGTTTGTTATTCCGTTTGACGCAGACAGGCTGGAAGATATGCTAAGGGGAGATTTTGCTGTCTACTCTCAGATGATGGCTCCTATTGTGGAAAGAAATAAAAAGAACGTCGAGATTGAAAAGGTATCCGAGACAAGGGCACAGGAAAAGTTATATGATGAGCAGCTCATAAGGGATACCGTGCAAAAGATCGAGGGCAAGAAGATAAAAATTGCCGTTGCAAACACAAAAACAGTAGATTTTATCGCAAGGATATCCAAAGATAAAATAAACCTTGAGAACTCACTTTTGATAACAGACTACAGTTGTGAAAAAGGAAGCTTGCCGCCCAGGCAGTATTCCATAAAGCTTGCAAAAGGCGCGTATGATTCGGCAGGCGGACCTCTTGGCGCAAGTCTCTCAAAGGTCTTTACCCTAAAAAAAGAAGACGAATCCGTGGAGATGTTTGTCTATATTTGCATATCAGACAAGGAAAAGGCCAATGCAGTCAAATTGTTTGCAGGCCCTGGGGAGACCCCGCAGCAACTGATTTATGCAGCAATTGAAGATATGTTCAGGATGATCGGTTCTTGGCTGGAAACAGGGGATGTTATTCCGCCTATTTCCAAAAAGGCGCTGAGTGAAAAAGAGCAAAAACGTAAAAATCTGGATGAGAACAGGGATAAAAAGAGGCTTAAGATAGTTGTTTCCGCGTGTATAGCGGCAGCGTTTGCAGCCTCGGTTTTGGTGTCGGCCTTATTTGCTCATCCGTATGAAGTACCGGAGATGGAAAGTGAATCATATAGCTTTTATACTTAATTAGATTGAAAGATAAATGGATTTTAAAAACCGCTGCTAAAAGCAGCGGTTTTTATGTGCATAAGGCCTTACCCTAAGTTTTCACACAGTTCGGCTAGCTGCTCCATATTTAACATTTCAGCCCTTACTTTAGGGTCAAGTCCCGACTTTTTAAGTGCTTTTTCAACCTCCGGTTTAGGGATAGCCATACCTGAGCTCACCGCGTTTTGGACGGTTTTTCTGCGCTGGGCAAAAGCGGATTTGACAACCTTGAAAAATTTTGCCTCGTCAGAAATTTTAACAGGCGGCTCTTTTCGCATTTCCAGCTTGATCACTTGGCTGTCAACCTTGGGGGAGGGCATAAAAGAACCTTTGGATACGCTGAAAAGCTTGCTCACCTTAGCGTAATAATTCACGGCCACAGTGACAGCCCCCGACTCCCTTGAGCCGACGGCCGCACACAGCCTGTCCCCGGCCTCTTTTTGCACCATAATGGTTATGGACTCAATTGGCAAACGGCTTTCAAGCAAGAGCATTATTACGGGAGATGTAATATAATAAGGCAAATTTGCGCACACATAAACTTTCATCCCTTTAAAGTGTTCGGCGATGAGGTCGTGCAAATTGAGTTTCATAATGTCCGCGTTTATGACCTGAACATTTGGGCAGTCGGACAGTGTTTCATTGAGGATGACCATCAGTCTTTTGTCTATCTCTATCGACACAACTTTTTTTGCCCGGCTTGCAAGCTCGGTAGTTAAAACACCTATTCCGGAACCTATCTCAATTACCCCCGCATTTTTATCAATACCTGACAGCTCGGCCATTTTAGGGCAAACATGTGGATTTATCAAAAAGTTTTGGCCCAGCGATTTTGAAAAGGTAAAGCCATGCCTTAAGAGCAAATCTTTTATTTGGCCGATGTCAGATAAATTATTCATTGCATAACCTCTTTTTATATTTAATAATTAATTTTAACATAAATCAATTGAAAATTTAACACATTTAAGTTATCCTTATATTAAGCTGTGTTTACAAATGCACACCCATATACCATTTTGCCAGATTTTGCTCCATGATTCGTTGACTGCAGGTTAAATGATGACTGTTATTTAACCTGACCGAGCTCCTGAGTTGACGACGTACTTGAAGAAACGCGTTTTTAAAATCAGGCTTAAGACGGGGCACCTGGCTAAATGATACGCAAAGCAGAGTTTTAAGATATACACCCTTGAGGGGATTAATTATAAGTGGGAGAGATACGCCAATGCAAAGGAAAGACAAAATTAACTATTACCTGGATATAGCTCAGACCGTCTCAGAGAGAGGGACATGTATGATGGGCAACAGCGGAGCTATCATAGTAAAAAATGACCGTATAATTTCGACTGGGTACACAGGGTCGCCAAGGGGCCGGAAAAATTGTATTGATACAAATATTTGTATGTGCGAGGACGGGGAAGTAAATAATTGCAGATCGGTACATGCGGAGGCCAACTGCATAATAAGCGCCGCATACCATGAAATGATCGGCGGGACTATGTATATATGCACAATAGACAGCTCGGAGGGAAATATACTTGACGATGTGCACACCTGCTGCCCCATGTGTAAAAAGCTTATAATAAACGCCGGAATAGATAGGGTAATAATAAGGACAAGCCCGACTGAACATAAGGAAATTATAGTTAGGGACTGGGTGTTTAACGACGACTCGTTAAACGTGACCGCTTACTATAAATAAATACTAATATTAAAAAGGCTGCGCAATGCAGCCTTTTTAATATTAATACGGTGCCCGTAAACAGTACCGGCCCCCGCACAATAATGTTTATGAAATTTTGGCAGGTCCGAGTTCAGCGGGGATAAATGCAATATAGCTTTTGCCGGTATTTAGAAGAAGATCGCTCCCGTCAGATCTGCATAGCTTTAACATATTTGAGGGGGTGTTGCCCTTTTCCCAGATTATCTTTTCATAACTTCCGTTTGAAGAGATAACGCCTTCCCCGGAAGACAAGTTCATATCTATAACCCCGCTTTCGTTTAGTACAGAATAAGAGGGCATATAGAGGACAATAACGTTGGAAACGGCCAGTTGATCTCCTTGCGCGCTTACCATTTTACCGCCGTTTGTATTGCAGTAATAAAGCTGATTTTCTGAATCCCAATTAAAGGTGTAACCGCAATATTTTGAAAAATCAAATTTTATACTATTGGATTTGCCGTCCATGTATGTATGCTTATCGTCAGGCGAGTGAAATTTTAAAGGATTTTTATATTCACTGTTTATATCTACCCTAAAAGATTTGGCCGCGATGGCCTTTGATATCATCTCACCTGTGGTATATCCGCTGTGCTCGTTTGACGAGTGGATGGACTTATCTCTAAAAAAATATTTCTTTTCATATGCCATGCCGTCAATCGAGTTTACAGATCTGTTTGCTATAGCTGTATAAGCATACCCGCTGCCGCCCCAATGTACAAAAAGAGCGTCAAACCCTTCGGCAATCTCGATAAAGTCATGGCGTGCGCTTCGCACAGAGCCAACTTTTGGTATAGAATCAATATCAGAATAAAGCCAAAGCATCCTGGTTATACCTCCCTCGACAAGCCCTTCTATAATTATGTCCGGAGTGCAAAGTCCCCACTGTGGCCGAGCCCCTTTCGAGTTGTTTATAGCAATGGCAATCGGTCTGCTGTTTGTTACATCTTTGGCGTAATATTCTCCGGTTAAAGGGTTGTTAAACTTGGGACTTTCATCGGGGACGGTGGCAGAGACAGGTTTGTCTTCTTCCACAGTAACTATATATTTCAGGCCTATCATCAATAAAATAATGGATAGGGTGAGCAGCATCAAAGTAATAATTCTCTTTTTATTTTTCAACACTTAACAACCTTCTTTATATCATAGTTTAAAAAGTATCACGATGTCATTATACAAAGCAAATATACAATTTTATGTAGAAATTTAACCAAACCGAAAATTATTATAACAGATATCACCTTATTGACACAAATATTATAATTTGTTAAAATGATTATCGCTTTATAAGTCTTTAGAAAAGTCAATTATTTTAAATAAGCCCCCGTAGTTAAATGGATATAATAGCCCCCTCCTAAGGGGTAGTTATAGGTTCGATTCCTATCGGGGGTGCCATTAAATGCCTTTTATCAAGTTGAGTTTGATAAAAGGCATTTTCTTTGCAATTTGCTAAGAAATTTTTTGATGTGTTTTTGGATATGCATTTTTCTTGGCATAACGTGGTGCCGGTTGACTGTTCTACATTGAATGGAAACAGAATTTAAAATGAGGACATTTGAGGAGCAATAGCCGCATAAAAATAAATTGATTTGACGAGAATGCTTGATATCACCCCACCTATTACGTATAATTATGATAAGAGTGCGAGTACCCACTCAAGTCCTTAAAGCACAAACAAAGGGTACATAGAACGGTCTGAAGATATTCATGAGAATAAAACTGAAATGATTCTTTAAGAGTTTTCTAAATTTAAGAATCAAAAAAACATAAGAGGTAAATTTGATGAATGAAAAAGTAAAAGTATTTATCAGTTCTCTGTGTGACGATGATAAATACCGTGTTGCAAGAAACTCATTGAAGCTGCTGCTCGAAAAAACCAACATGGTTGATACTTATGTTTTTGAGCTGTCAGGCGGCAGCAGCAGAGCTGTTGTTCCTGAATATTTGAGCAAGTTGGAAGATTCGGATTTATGTATTTTTATAAT
>JAIRUF010000125.1 GCA_031254555.1 Oscillospiraceae bacterium
TCCAGTACAGAGGGAATAACATTGAAACGGGAGAATGGACGCCTTCTTATAACCCCTACTAGAAAAGGAGATAAAGTACGCCTTTTTGCGGAGGCTGCAAATGCAGAGGCAGCTCAGGATCTGTTTTCTGAAATAGAAGAAAAGATAAAGAGCGCTAAGATGTAAAAATATATCGGTATCCAGTTTAACTTGACTTTAACAATAAATAAGGTTAGAATGTGATAAGTGTTGTTGATACCGTCGCCGTATAAACGACGGCGGTATATTCGGTTAAATTAGAATCAAGCCTACTTAAAGTTTTAATGCTGATCGGATTAATTAAACATATTTAAAAGACCTCAACTTATAAAGCTGGGGGAAACTGTTGTATTATAGTCAAATCAACTTTCAGGATGTTTGACTGTAAACTAATAAATTTTAAGGAGTATTGTAAATATATGCAAAATAAAGTAGGGCTCGCGGGCGAAAAGGTCAATGGGAAGAAAGCAGCTCATGGCGAGAGGAAAAATCGCCAGGTATCTTCTAAAAAAACGCCTTCTAAAAAAACGGGTTCAAAGAAAAAATCACAAGGAAATCCAGTTAAGATCGCATTTTTAGGCGGGCTTAACGAAGTCGGTAAGAATATAACTCTCTATGAGTACAACAATGAAATGATATTGGTTGACTGCGGAATGGCATTCCCTGACCAGGATATGCCCGGAGTTGACATTGTCCTGCCGGACTTTACTTATATAGAGCGCAACGCGTCAAAGATAAGCGGAATTTTTATAACACACGGCCACGAGGACCATATCGGCGGCTTGGCTTATTTGCTCAAGGTTGTAAATCTGCCCGTATATGCAACGCGATTGACCATTGGCCTTATAGAGGCAAAACTCAAAGAGCACGGACTTGTAGGCAAGGTAAAGCTGAATGTAGTAAGCCCCGGTGATCACATAAAGACAAATGAGTTTGACATAGAGATGATACATGTAAACCACTCTATACCTGACGCCCTTGCTTTCGCGATAAAATGCGGTGCGGGTACCATAGTTCAAACAGGGGACTTTAAGGTGGACACTACACCGATAGACGGAGAAATGATAGATCTTGCAAGGTTCGCGCAGATAGGTGAGCAAGGCGTTCTCTGTCTTTTGTCCGATTCTACAAACGCGGAAAGGCCTGGGTATGCCGAAAGCGAGAAAAAGGTTGGGGAGTCATTTGATCTCCTCTTTAAAAAAGCTGGAAACAGGCGGATAATAGTTGCGACCTTTGCATCAAATATACACCGTGTCCAACAGATTATAGATGCGGCAAAAGCGTTAGGACGAAAGGTTGCACTATCAGGACGCAGCCTTGAAAATGTCGTTGCCATCGGCACTCAGCTAGGTTATCTAAATGTGCCTGAAAATCTGCTTATCCCAATTGATATGATAAGCAGGCACACACCCTCGCAGCTTGTGCTTATCACTACAGGCAGCCAGGGGGAGCCTTTATCGGCTCTTTCCAGAATGGCCTTCTCAGACCATAGGAAAGTGGCTGTAGGCGCTGAGGATTATGTAATAATATCCGCAACGCCGATACCGGGAAATGAAAAAATGGTAAGCAAGGTAGTAAACGAGCTTATGAGGCTTGGTGCTGAAGTCGTGTATGAAAAAATGTACGACGTGCACGTGTCTGGACACGCGTGCCAAGAAGAGCTCAAACTGATGCTCGGACTTGTTAAACCTAAATATTTTATACCTGTCCACGGCGAGCAAAAGCACATACGAAAGCACGCCGCTTTGGCCGAAGGGTTTGGCATCAGCAAAAAAAATATAGTGGTGGCTGAAAACGGGGTAAAAGTGGAGCTTACAAAAAACAGCTTAAAACTCTCCGGTTCTGTTCCATCAGGCCGCGTCTTTGTTGACGGATCCGGCGTGGGAGACGTTGGTAGCATTGTTCTTCGTGACAGGAAGCATTTAGCTCAGGACGGTCTTATAATAATTGTTGCGACCATTGACAGCGCGTCGGGAGAAATTGTGGCAGGTCCTGATGTTGTATCCAGAGGTTTTGTTTATGTGCGCGAGTCCGAAGAGTTAATAGAAGATGCAAAACGTATTGCACAAAAAACCCTTGATATCTGTATCAGCGACAATATAAAGGATTGGGGCAGTATTAAATCTAAACTTCGTGACGAAATATCACACCTTCTCTACGACAGAACAAAAAGGAGCCCTATGATTCTCCCAATTATCATGGAGGTATAGCCGCCGCATGGATATAAAAAATGTTGCAAAAAATGATCCTTTCCAGGTTATATTTATTCTTCTTTCAGTTGTGCTTACCGGCATTACAGCGTATTACAACTGGCAAATAGCAGTGATAGAGGCGGCGGTAGTTTTAGCCTTAGCCGCTATCCTATTAATTTACAATAAGATATCCAAAAATAATCTTAAAAAAATTGCGCAGATTTCTGCGCAATTTTTGGACTATACAAAGGATAATTCACTTGAGAATTTTCCATTCCCTACCGTAGTTGCAGACCATACAGGAAAAATAGTCTGGCTTAATGAAATATTTGAAAAAGAAGTGATGGCGGGCAGTAACCCTGCAAACTATGATATTGAACAGTTTACATCGGGATACAGCCTGGATGAAATCACAGCAAACGGCTCAGTGGCAGCGGAGTATAATAATATTAAATACTCAGTTTACTTCAGTAAAATAGCGGTCGGTAACAGAGATTTTTACATGCTGTATTTTATAGAGGACACATATTTAAAAAACACAGCGCAGGAATATATGCTTACACGCCCCGCCGTTTTACATGCCGTTTTGGATAATATGGATGAGGTACTGCAAAAGTTTAAGGACAGTGAAATAGCCGTTATAAACGGAGAGCTCGAAAAGATCATAGAATCGTGGACGGCTCAGTTTCCGTGCATATTGAGGAGAATAGCAAACGGCAGGTTCTTTATAATAGCGGAAGAACGAGGCCTTGCCAGCATGATAAACAAAAAGTTTAAAATACTCGACGAGATAAGGGACTTTTCGTATGACGGCAAAACCATAGGTGTAACGCTTTCAATAGGAGGCGGGCGAGGCGACACAATGTCTGAGTGCGACGATGCGGCAAAGCAATCCCTTGATATGGCCTTGAGCCGCGGCGGTGACCAAGCGGCTATAAGAACCAACGGCAACTATGAATTTTTTGGCGGAATATCGAGCGGAATTGAAAAGCAAACTAAGACAAAGACCAGGATAATATCTGCAGCAATTGCACAACTGATCGGAGAAAGCGACAACGTACTTGTAATGGGTCACTGCTTTTCAGACCTGGACAGTATAGGAGCGGCCGTTGGAGTATGCAGCGCCGCAAGAGTGTTGGGCAAACCTGCGAATATCGTTTTATATAAGGAAAAAAGCCTTGCAGGCTCGATTATAACAAAACTAAATAACAGCGGGCTTGGGGACCTATTTTTAGAACCTTCTGAGGCAATTCCTAAAGCCGGCCAAAATACCATGCTTGTTATAGTTGATACACATAGGGCCGAATTTTTGGAATATAGGCCGATTTATGATATAATAGATAAGATTGTGGTAATAGACCATCACAGAAAAACCGTTGATTACATAGACGACGCCGTTATTTTTTACAATGAGCCAGGCGCGTCATCGGCCGCCGAAATGGTTACTGAAATATTGCAGTATATAGTGGGTAACAAACCCATAGGTGAAGCGGTCGCAAATTCACTGCTTGCCGGCATAATGCTGGACACCAGAAACTTTGTTTTAAGAACCGGTGTACGCAGCTTTGAGGCTGCCGCTTACCTTAAAGGCAATGGGGCTGACACCGTGGCGGTAAAGCAACTGTTTGCAAACAGTATGGAAAATTACAAACAGAGGAACTCCGTTATAGGAAGCTCAGTCACATATAAAAATTGCGCTATAGCGGTCGCCCCTGATTCGATGGAAAATATAAGAATCCTGGCCTCACAGGTGGCGGATGAACTGCTAAATATCACCGGGATAAAATCCTCATATGTTTTGTTTAAAGATAATGGCACTATAAACATATCCGCAAGATCTATGGGGGAGATGAATGTTCAGGTGATTATGGAAAAACTTGGCGGAGGCGGGCATCAGACAATGGCGGCGGCCCAGATTTCCGTTTCAATGGAGGCGGCAGTCGCCGGCCTTAAAAAAGAGCTTGATTTGTTTTTTACAGACAATAGTTAGTACATAACTGTCACTAAGCTAATGAAAGGATAATTCACCAATGAAGGTTATTTTAAAAGAAGATGTAAAAGGTCTTGGCAAAAAGGGAGAGATGGTCAACGCCTCAGACGGATACGCAAGGAACTTCCTCATACCTAAAAATCTGGCGTCACAGGCAGATGCCCAACATATAACAGAGATGAAAAATGCCCAACAGGCAAAACAGCACAAGATAGACAATGAAACGGCACAGGCACAAGCTTATGCAAAAAGTATTGACGGCAAGGTCATAAAGATAACCGCTAAAGCAGGGCAGGGAGGCCGGCTTTTCGGATCTGTTACTGCAAAGGAAATAGCCCAGAATATAAAAAATGAATTCTCAATAAATGTGGACAAAAGAAAGATTACAGTTGATGAAATAAAAGCCTATGGTACATATGAAGCCAATATTAAGTTTTTTGGCAATATAAGTGCAACTGTAAGAGTTCAGGTGAGCGAAGAGTAAAAAACCATAAAAACAAACAGTAA
>JAIRUF010000050.1 GCA_031254555.1 Oscillospiraceae bacterium
CGCCGTTAAAAAAGAATGTGACATGAGCATATTTTTCAGTCTCCGCGATGCGGAGCTGAGTTCTTCCGTGCTTTGCAAGATATTCACCCATTGTGTTTGCAAGTGATTGCGGCCTAAAAGCGACATCGACATTTGGCATGGTTGCATCATACTGAGTCATGCAGACAAAATGAGTTTTAAAAAATTTACGCTCAAACGAGTCAAAGCCGGGGTCAACCAAAGTTCTTGTGATCTCCCTTGCCCTATCCGGTCTGAAGTTAAAGAATATAACACTGTCATTTTCTTTTAAATTGCCGTCTTTGAGGCAAACTGTGGGTAAAATAAACTCGTCCGTTATGTTTTTACCGTCAGAGTCTATTTGATTATAAGAGGTTTCAATTGCGTTTACAGGATTCTCGTTATAATGGCCTTTGCCTAAAACAATCGCTTCGTAGGCTTGTTTGACGCGCTCATACCTATTGTCACGGTCCATTGCGTAATAACGACCTATAACAGTGGATATTTGACCTATGCCAAGCTGATTCATTTTGTCCTGCAACTGTGCTATAAAATCCTTGCCAGAGGTGGGGGGAACGTCACGACCGTCCATAAGGCAATGAACATAAACCTTTTTAAGGTTTTTCTTTTTGGCAAGTTCCAAAAGTGCATACAAATGGGTGTTGTGGCTATGAACGCCTCCGTCTGATACAAGTCCGATGAGATGCAGAGAACTATCATGGCGATTGCAGTTTTCGACGGCGCGCAGCAAAGCCTCGTTTTTAAAGAAATCCTTATCCTCTATAGATTTTGATATTCTGGTAAGCTCCTGGTAAACAGTGCGTCCAGCACCGATGTTGGTATGACCCACTTCACTGTTGCCCATCTGACCATTTGGCAGCCCGACATCCATACCGGAAGCTCCAATAGTGGTGTGTGGGCAAGACGCAAATAATCTATCAAGATTAGGGGTATCAGCTTCAATTATAGCATTCCCGTAACTTTCCTGCGAAATCGCAAAGCCATCCATTATGCAAAGTATTAAAGGTTTTTTCATCAGTTTATCTCCTTGTAAACTCCCAAGAGAAATTGAACGAGTTTTGGGGGTTATGTGCGTGCGCGTTGATTAAGTGAGACTTACATCTCGTGCCGAATTAGACGCTTGCGGCCTTAACAATCGAAGCAAAATCTTCGGTCTTAAGGGATGCACCGCCTATGAGCCCACCGTCTATATCCGGCTGGGATAACAACTCGTCGGCGTTGGATGCGTTCATAGAGCCGCCGTATTGTATGACTATTTTCTCAGCAGCATCCTTGTTGTAAAGCTGTGATATAAGATGTCGGATAAATTTGTTTGCCTCATTTGCCTGTTGTGCCGTTGCGGTTTTGCCTGTGCCTATTGCCCATACAGGCTCGTATGCTATAATAATTTTATCAAGCTCTTTATCGGTCACGCTGTCAAGAGCGATTTTGAGCTGTGTGCTTATCACCTCAAAGGTAATGTCCTGCTCACGCTGTTCTAAATATTCTCCAACGCAGAGAATAACGGTCATACCTGAATCAAGGGCGGCACGAGTGCGGCTTTTGACAGTTAGGTCAGTGTCGCCAAAATAGGTGCGCCTTTCGCTGTGACCGATGATGACGTATTGCACGCCCATCTCTTTTAACATTGAGGCTGAAATCTCACCTGTAAAAGCTCCGCTTTTTTCCCAATGGCAGTTTTGAGCTCCTACTTTTATGTTCGTGCCCTGAGTACACTCAAGAGCAGTTTGCAAATCTACATAAGGAACACAGACAACAACGTCACAGCCTGCGTTTTTGATCAATGGCTTTAAATCATTTATAAGTCCGGTAGTTTCCGCGGGCGTTTTGTTCATTTTCCAGTTGCCCGCGATAACTGCCTTGCGGCAATCTTTATTCATTTATATACACTCCGAATTAAATTTTATTTATCGTTAAGAGCTGCAATTCCGGGCAGTTCCATACCCTCTAAAAGTTCAAGGGAAGCCCCGCCTCCGGTTGATATGTGGGACATTTTATCTGCTAGGTCAAATTTGTATACAGCCGCAGTTGAATCTCCGCCGCCAATGATGCTTATAGCCCCGCTGGCCGCCACGGCTTTTGCTATTTCAACTGTACCGTTTGAATACTTATCCCACTCGAAAACACCCATCGGACCATTCCAGACGATCGTGCCGGCAGAGCTGATGGCTTTCGCAAAAAGCTGAGAGGAGAGCGGACCGATGTCAAGGCCGTTCCAGTCATCGGGGATTTTGTCAAAGTCCACAAAGGCGTCAGCGGCATTTTCATCAAATGCATCGGCGATGTGGATATCGACGGGGAGAAGGAACTCAACACTTGCTGCCTTTGCCTTTTCCATAAGCTCGGATGCAAGCTGCAATTTATCGTCCTCACACAATGAAGTTCCGACATTATATCCCATGGCCTTAATAAATGTATATGCCATGCCGCCGCCGACAATCAAGGTGTCAACTTTGTTTAAAAGTTCGGTGATAACACCTATTTTATCCGACACCTTAGCGCCGCCGAGAATAGCGACTAACGGGCGCTTAGGGTCATTGACAGCATTATTTATAAACTCAATTTCCTTTTGTATTAAAAATCCGCACACAGCTGGCAAAAATGATGCTACACCGGTTGTTGATGAGTGTGCCCTGTGAGATGTGCCGAAAGCGTCATTCACATAAATGTCGGCTAAAGATGCAAGGGATTTTGAAAACTCCTGGTCATTTTCAGTTTCCTCTTTATGAAAACGTACGTTTTCAAGAAGCATGACCTCACCGTCTTTAAGCGAAGAGGAAAGAGACTGTGCGCTGCCTTCTATAACGTCGTCGGCCATTTTCACTTCTTTGCCCAAAAGCTCGCCGAGACGATCGGCAACCGGACGCAGAGAAAATTCAGGATTAACCTGACCTTTTGGCCTGCCTAGATGTGAGCACAAAATCACCTTGGCGTTATTTTTAATAAGGTAATCAATAGTGGGCAGAGAAGCTGATATTCTTTTGTCGTTTGTGATCTTACCGTCCTTTAAAGGCACGTTAAAGTCGCATCTGACAAGCACTTTTTTGGAGGAAACATCAATATCCCGAACTGTTTTTTTGTTTAATACCATTTACAAATCATGACCTTTCATATAAAAAATTTGCAGAGTTTATTCTATTAAAACTTTAAAGAACTTATTGTAAAGAGGTCAGCTATTACTGTGCGGATAGCTGTCGCCCTGAGTATAATGGTTCAGTTTTGAATTATACCTTACGGCTTTTTCCCAAATAGGTGATGGTGATAGCTGCCCGGCCATTACAGTAAGAGGAAAATCCCCCAAGCTTATATATCATTTGAGGGGGTACTCCAAGCTCTTTTTCAAGTACCATAGAGAGTGCGCTTGCCTCTTTTTCGCGCAGGGTATAACCAATGTAATATTCGGTATCATGGCCTTTAAGAGCCTTTATACAGTAGTCAAAAAACTGGTCAAAAGCGGTGTGATCCCCTTTTTTGATTGGCAGTTCCTGCGCTTCGCTGTTTACAATCTGCAGCGTAGGAAACGGATGAGCTATACCCGATGTAAACTTCTTTATCCAGTCAAGCGCGGTGTCGGAGGGCAGATTTTTGATACTGAAGGAGTTAACCATTATCTCAACGCGGTTTACAAGGTCGTCTATCAAGCTTAATGTTTCATATACGCTCTTACCCTGCTCGATTGATTTTTTGGCGGCTAAAACGATCATACCGGTCCCCATTGAATATGTGTGGGTATCAATGATATGAATATTCAGCTTTGTGTTCAAATTTTGCTCCAAAAACATGCCGCGTCCCTCAATGGCAGAAGAATACATAGGAGATATTTCAGCGTCGCTGG
>JAIRUF010000145.1 GCA_031254555.1 Oscillospiraceae bacterium
ATTTGTTTGTGATGGGAGAAGAATACAGTGATATGAAGATAAGCCTTCCTGGGCAGTACAGCGTAAATAACGCTTTAGCGGCAATAGCGGCCTGTCATAGGATGGGAACTGATATAGAGGATATGAGGGAACCGCTGTCAAAAATAAGCGTAAACGGAAGGTGCGAGCCGGTTTTCATATCGCAAGATTATAGTGTTATAATAGATTATGCCCATAATGGATCTAGTCTTATAAATTTGATAGAAACTATGAGGCAGTATAACCCTGGTCGTATCCTGTGTCTTTTCGGAAGTGTGGGAGGGCGTGCCCAGCTTCGCAGAAAGGAGATGGGTACAGTGTCCGGCACGATGTGCGATTTATCTATAATCACTACGGACGATCCTAATTTTGAGGACCCGGAAGAGATAATAATTGAGATATCAAAGTATGTAGAAGAGGTAAACGGCGAATATGTCGCGATAACAGACAGGCAAGAGGCAATAGAATATGCGGTTGATATTATGAAGCCGGGCGACATGCTGATACTTGCAGGCAAGGGGCACGAGCGGATCATGAAAGTTAAGGGAGAAGAAATCCCTATTGATGAAAGAGAGTGCGTTTTAAAAGCGCTTAGGAAAAGAAAAATTATTGTATAGAGATGGTTGTTAAATGTATAGTTTTAAAACTCAGGATGACTTAAAATCTTTTGACGAATTTGTTGTAAAAAACGGCGGATCATACTTGCAGTGCTCTTCATGGTCGGGGGTAAAAACTGCGTGGAAGCCGATCTTTTACTCGGGATATGACGGGGATGAAATGGTGCTCACGTGCCTGGTGTTAAGGCGCAAACTGCCTGTTGCCGGTACGGTGTGGTATATCTCATGCGGACCTGTGTGTGACTATCAAAATGAACAACTGCAAAAAGAGTTCGCAGAGTTTATAAAAGGAGAAATGCAAAAGCACAAAGCGACCTGTGCAATTTCAGACCCGATGATCCCGCTTAGGATAAACGGCGAGGAGTGCGAGCAGGGTAAACTTGCGCATAAAATGCTTGTAAAGTACGGCTACACACTAAATAAAGATATAGAGACATACACATATAAGCATCCGGTGCAGCTTTTCATTAATTTAAAAGATGAAAACGGACAGGCTGTCACAGGTGAGCAGATACTAAAAAAGTGTGAAAAGGGCGTAAGGTACAGTGTTCGAGTGGGCAAATCAAGGGGACTTTTAGCCAAAACGTACACTTATGATGACATTGAAAAAGATCCGTGCATAATGCAGGACTTTATGAGTGTGATGGAAGATACGTCCGGTAGGAATGACTTTGTGCAAAGGGACTCAGATTACTGCCTCAACCTTTTAAAGTCATTTAAAGAAGAAACAGATATAATGCTTGTGTATTACGACAAACAACAGGATTTAAAGCTTGAGAATGAACGGCTCGAAAAAAGAGAGATTTTAGAAAAATCTTTAAGTACGGCTCCGGAGAAAAAACAGCGCGGCATTAGAGAAGAGATAGATTCTATTGACAATAACACCAAAAGCTTTAACGCCCGGTGCGAGGAGACAAAGGACTATCCCCAAAACGCGAGCATACCCGTAGCGGGAGGTCTTACCATAAGGTATGCCGGAGTGGCTTCATGCCTGTTTGGGGGTACTAGGAACATAGTGCGTAACAACACCCGATCAAGCCACTATCTCAATTATCTCAGGATATGTAAAAGCATTGATTTGGGCTGTCACATACACGACCTGGGATATGTTCTTGTAAAAACACCGGAAGTTACGCATGACGGCACATTGGGTGAACTTTGTCCGGCTGACAATTTTGTGGGGATATGCGACTTTAAAAAAAGCATGGGATCGGATTACTATGAATTTATAGGAGAGTATATACTTGTCGGCAAAAAGCTTAGGTTTTTATTCTATAGTAAAATTATGCCCTCGGCCAAAAAGCTTAAAATGAAACTTATAAAGCTAATAAGAAAAATTAAAAGATAAATTAAGTTTATTATACGTTAAATCAAAAATATTGATTAAAAAAGTCCGCAATATTATCTTGCGGATCTTTTTTATTTGTATAAAATAAGTAAATTAAACAAATATTAGTAATAGTTGTGCTTTAAAACCTATGGATTGTTCAAGCGACACTACTATAAACGACTAAAAAAATATGAAAAATATGAATTAATTCATTGTATTGTGACATTTTTTCTTGACATAACATAAAAAATTATATTATATTTTTAGTATGATCCTGAATTTTACAGTTCAGGAAAATATTACTAGGAGGAAAATTAATGGAAAAACTGTTTAAAATCAAGGAACGCGGGTCAAATGTGCGTACAGAGATCATGGCAGGCGTAACCACTTTCCTCACCATGGCCTACATTATCTTTGTTAATCCAAGCATTCTTTCAGCGACCGGAATGGATTTTGGAGCCGTAATGCTTGCGACATGCATTTCCGCGGCCATTGGTACTTTAATCATGGGTTTGTATGCAAACATACCTTTTGCACAGGCTCCCGGAATGGGGCTAAATGCCTTTTTTACCTTTACAATTGTCTTTGGACTAGGGTATAGCTGGCAGGCTGCCCTTGCGGCAGTGTTTATCTCCGGCATATTATTTATAATTCTTACAGTAACCAAACTTCGAGAGGCTATTGTAAAAGCTATCCCCGCATTCCTCAAAAAGGCGATCTCAGGCGGGATAGGCCTGTTTATTGCCTATGTGGGAATAAAAAATGCGGGTTTATTGTCCTTTACCCTTGACCCCGGCACGTGGTCAGAAAGCAACGACACAATATTTGGAAACGCTTCCGCCATACCGTCGTTTGGGATTGCAAGCGCCAGTTCGATGCTTGCGGTAATAGGACTTGTCGTCACCATTGTTTTAGTTGCAAAAGGAATAAAAGGCGGTCTGCTAATAAGCATAGCGGTCACAACTGCTATCGGTGCATTGATGCAGTATGTTTTTGGATGGGATGTCGGAATAATAACTCCGGACTTTAGCAATTTTGCGTTCCCGTCCCTTGCTCCTACATTTGGCCAGTTTGTAAATGGATTTACAGGCGAAGGCGGCCTGTTTGACCTGTCAAGCGGAATAGGTGTTGGAATCCTTTCAATCGTCACTGTTTTGATTTCACTCACCCTTGTCGATATGTTTGATACAATAGGAACTCTTATAGGAACAGCCTCACGCGCAGGGATGCTCGATGAGGACGGAGAACTTCCGGATGTTGGCAAGGCTCTTTTGGCGGATGCGGTTGCCACAGCGGCAGGAGCTGTTTTAGGAACATCTACAGTTACCACTTATGTTGAGTCAAGCACAGGCATTTCAGAGGGCGGAAAAACAGGGCTTACAAGTGTTACAACGGCCTTGCTTTTTATTGGAGCGATTGTCTTTACTCCGGTCTTAGGAATTGTTCCGGGAGCGGCTACCGCCCCTGTCTTGATAGTGGTTGGCGTGCTCATGATGGCGTCGCTTAAAGATCTTGACTGGACAGATTTTGACATTGCGGCACCCGCGTTTTTGACAGTTGCCATGATGCCGTTTGCATACAGTATATCAGAGGGAATAGGAATAGGGTTTATATCCTATGTTTTAATTAAACTTGTTAAAGGCAAATTCCGTGATGTTCATCCAATTATGTTTGTTGTAGCGTTGTTGTTCCTTGCAAGGTATGTAATTCTCAATTTGCCTTGATTTAATATTATATTTTAAAAGAGGGACTTCCTGATAGGAGGTCCCTCTTGTTTTAAAATCTGATCAAATTGTTGCAAAATAGAACAAAAGTGTTATAATATATTTTATTTTAAATAAATACAGAATAAGGCAGTGATACAAGTGCAAAACATATCCATAGAACTGACCAAAAATCCAAAACAAAAACCGGCGGATCAAAGCAAGCTTGGGTTTGGCAACTACTTTACTGATCATATGTTCTTAATGAATTATGACAGGGAAAACGGGTGGCACAATGCAAGGATTATTCCGTATGCTCCAATAGAGCTTGACCCAGCGGCAATGTGCCTGCATTATGGGCAGGAGGTGTTTGAAGGGTTAAAAGCGTATAGGACGCAAAGCGGTGAAATATCACTCTTCAGGCCCGATAAAAATATGGAGAGGCTGAACCTGTCAAACCAAAGGATGTGCATTCCGCTCATCGATGAAGAGTTTGCGCTTAAGGCTTTGAAAACACTGATAAAAATTGACGCTGACTGGATACCGACAAAAGAGGGAACGTCACTGTACATAAGGCCGTTTATATTTGCCATTGACGCACACATTGGAGTGCGTCCGGCAAACGAACTGATTTTTATGATAATACTGTCGCCTGTTGGAGCGTATTATCCGCAGGGGATCAATCCGGTAAAAATATATGTTGAATCGGAATATGTAAGAGCGGTGAAAGGCGGAACAGGATTTACGAAGACGGGCGGGAACTACGCAGCGTCGCTTAAGGCTCAGGATGAGGCCATAACAAAAGGATGCGCTCAGGTCCTTTGGCTCGATGGAATAGAGAGAAGATATGTAGAAGAAGTCGGGACGATGAATGTTTTCTTTGTAATAGACGATGAGGTTATAACCCCGGCGCTTAAGGGCAGTATTCTAGGCGGAGTTACGCGCATTTCATGCGTTGAGATTTTAAACTCATGGGGCATAAAAGTTTCTCAGCGTGCCATATCTATAGACGAAATTGCGAAGGCGGCAAAAGAGGGAAGGCTCAAAGAAGCGTTCGGAACCGGAACAGCGGCCGTTATTTCGCCCATCGGCGAACTGATTTGGGGCGAGGATTCCATGGTTATAAACCAGTCTAAAATAGGGGAAATTTCCCAAAAACTATATGATACTTTAACGGGTATCCAATGGGGCAGGACTGAAGATAAATTTGGCTGGAATGTAAAGGTAGATTAAATTGACTTTATGAGAACTCTGATGTTTAAAGTTGACAGTGAATACGATAAAGCGAAAGTCTTGCACTACCTGCGCGGCAGGGCAGGACTTTCAATGCGTTTAATAAGAAAGCTTAAAAATGAAAAAAATGGAATACAATTAAATGGATTACATGTTAAAACGATTGATTTGATAAAAACCGGAGATACTATAACTATAAACATTCCGGATGACGCAAGTTCATTGGAACCGCTTGATTATGATATAGATGTTTTATATATGGATGACGACCTGCTTATAGTTGATAAGCCGGCCTTGCTTCCTGTTCACCCATCTCACAATCATCAGGGAAACACTCTTGCAAACGCCGTCGCATGGCATTTAAAAAAAGAGGGTAAATCATCTGTTTTTAGAGCTATAGGCAGACTTGATAAAGGTACATCAGGAATAGTTATCTGCGCGCTGAATAGTTTTTCGGCGTCCAAACTTTCTGGAAAAATTAAAAAAGAATATATAGCTATTGCAAAAGGTGTCATGCATAACAGAGGTACAATAGACGCCCCGATTATTAGGCCAGATCCTACGAAAACTTATAGAACAGTAGGTGAAGTTGGAGAGAGTGCTGTAACCAAGTGGGAAAGAATGTACGGGAACGATGAGCTGACTTTT
>JAIRUF010000160.1 GCA_031254555.1 Oscillospiraceae bacterium
CGGCAGGTGAGTGTTCCCATACCGGTGTGCACGGCGGGAACAGGCTCGCGAGCAACTCGCTTTTAGAGGCCCTTGTCTTTGGCAGGCGCGCAGCCGCCGAAATTCAAAGAAGGTTTAAGTCGTCAGGCAATCAAGTTTTGCCGTATGACTATCAAATACAAGATGGCTCCAAAATTTTGCCAAGCGGAATAATAGATGAAATTAAGTCCATTATGCAGGACGCGTATTTTGTATTGCCGAACAGGGAAAGAATCATGCCCGGGCTTTGCAGGGCAAATGAAATAATGCGTGAGCTAAAAGAAGAGGGATATAAACTTACCTATGAATATTGCGAGGCGTTGAGCCTTGCCACCATGGCGTCTTTAATACTGAGCGATGTAGTGGATAACGATGAAAAATAAACCGCCGCAAAAAGGAGATAGATATAATATGGTGTTATCACAATTTTATATAGACGATATTATAAAGACGGCGCTTTTAGAAGACATAAATTATATTGATGTTTCAACAGACTTTTTGATACCCAGGGAACAGGTTGGGCGCGCTAAGATAATTGCCAAGGCAGACGGCGTCTTATGCGGCATAGGTGTTTTCACAAGGGTTTTTGAGCTGTTGGACAGGTCGTTTAAAGCGGTGATCTTAAAAAATGACGGGGATCAAATATTAAAGGGAGATGTCATTGCAGAGCTTGAGGGCAAAGCGGCGCACTTGCTTAAGGGGGAGAGAACGGCGCTGAATTTGTTGCAGCATATGTCCGGAATAGCAACGGCGGCTCATAAGGCTGTAGAACTTACACAAGGGACTAAGGCTTTTATAACGGACACAAGGAAAACCTTGCCCGGACTTCGCGCCCTGCAAAAATACTCAGTGGTTTGCGGGGGCGGAAAAAATCACCGGTTTAATTTATCTGACGCCGCCATGCTTAAGGATAACCACATTGATGCCAGCGGTTCCATTGAAAATGCAGTAAAGGTTTTAAGAGAGAAAATCGGCCATACGGTAAAAATAGAAGTAGAGACGAGAAACCTTGAAGAGGTACAAAGAGCTCTTAATTCAGGCGCCGATATCATAATGCTTGACAATATGGATGGGCAGACAATGAAAAAGGCAGTGGAGATGGTAAACGGCCGTGCTTTAGTGGAGGCCTCTGGCGGAATAAATTTTACAAATATCGCAGATGTTGCCGCCATCGGAGTTGACATTATATCCATAGGAGCGCTTACGCACTCCGTGCAAGCCTTTGATATCTCTTCAAAATTTGAGAAAAGCCGTGCTCATTGATTAAAGCTTAGTTTACGGGGAAGAGTGAATTAGTTGGATAAAATAATTATAGATAGGCTTATTTTAAGAAAAATAGTTAAAAGTGATTTGCAGGATGTATATGATTACTCAAAAAATCCGATAGTGGGGCTGAGTGCCGGATGGAAACCGCATGAAAGCATTGAAGAAACTGAAAAGATAATGAACGAAGTCTTTTTAGACAAGGACTACATATGGGGTATTGAACTTGTAGAAAACAGTAAGATAATAGGATCCATAGGACTGCTTGAAGATCCCAAAAGGCAAAATAGCCGGGCCAGAATGATAGGATACGCAATAGGGGTGGACTATTGGGGAAAGGGAATAATGACGCAGGCCGCAAAGGCGGTTGTGGACTATGGCTTTGCAAATATGGATTTAAACTTGATATCGGCATATTGTTATCCCTCGAATCATCGTTCTCAAAATGTGCTTAAAAAAATTGGATTTGAATATGAGGGAACATTAAGGCAGGCAGAAAAGATATTTAACGGAGAAGTACTCGATCACATGTGTTTTATACTTCAAAAATAATTGCCGCTGTTCGGGGCATAACAAAAAAAGACTGCCAAGAGCAGCCTTTTTATTTGTCTGTGTTTTTATTCTTCCATTTGTTTTCCAAGGAAAGAAGCCGCCACCTGAGCTAACTTTATTTCAGTTTGAGACGGGGACCGTGAATCTTCATTTTGAAAAAATACAACCGATCCGGAGATGTCACCGGCGCCTATTATGGGGCAGGCAACAATAGCGTTTTTGGATATGCCGTCAACCGGGGTAAGAGTTTTAGTGCCTGTGGCGGTAAAGCTCTCACGGCTTTCCATGATCTTTTCAAGTTCTTGTGATACCCGCTTATCTATAATATCTTTTTTAGGCATACCCGACACCGCGATAACATGGTCCCTGTCACAAATGGCCACCGGAATATTTGTGCTTCTAAATAAAACATCACAATACTGGTGGGCAAAGGAAGACAGTTCTCCCATAAGGGAGTATTTTTTAAATATGACTTCACCGTTGGAATCAGTATATATTTCAAGAGGATCGCCTTCGCGTATACGCATGGTACGGCGTATTTCCTTGGGAATAACGACCCTGCCGAGATCATCAATTCTACGTACAATGCCTGTGGCTTTCATATATATCATTCTCCTTAAAATCTTTTGTTTTCATCGTTATTGTTTACAAGTGAAGAAAAATTATACAGAAATAGGCAATTACATTTTATAATTCAAATAAAAAATTAAATGGGAAACTTTTAACATTTTTATTTAATAAATGAGATTAAAATTACGCTTAATTCAACGGCAAAAAACAAGCCTTATCCAGGTCCTTAAAAAGGCAGGGATAAGGCTTGTTTTTTGCCGCATGAGCGCATGGGTTAATTTGCTTATTTAAAATAAAGCGATGTTAAGGAATTACACTCACAGGATTCAGATCGTAAAAATTAACATAGATTGTATCTT
>JAIRUF010000170.1 GCA_031254555.1 Oscillospiraceae bacterium
TTTATTGAATTTAAAAATGTATCTTTTTCTTATTCAGGTGAAGACAATATTGTATATGCAGTAGAAGGACGTGATTTTTATATTGGGAAAGGTAGTTTTACTGCGATAATAGGTAGTAATGGCTCCGGAAAATCCACGATAGCAAAGCTTATCAACGGGTTACTTGTTCCTGATTCCGGAGTTGTTCAGGTTGACGGTATGGATACAGCAGATGATAAGCTGATCTGGGATATACGTAAAAAAGTCGGAATGGTATTTCAAAATCCGGATAACCAGATAATTGGCACTTCCGTAGAGGAAGATGTAGCATTTGGCATGGAGAATATAGGTATTGAAAGAGATGAGATGCTAAGAAGGATCGATAGTGTTTTAACTATAGTGGATCTCAGTGAGTACAGATACCATGCGCCTCATTTGCTATCAGGAGGGCAGAAACAAAGAGTTGCTATTGCCGGTATTTTAGCCATGGAACCTGAGTGTATAGTTTTGGATGAATCAACGGCTATGCTCGATCCAATCGGTAGAAATGAAGTTATGAATGTTATAAAAAAATTAAACAAAGAAAAAAACATAACTATTATTCATATAACACATCATATGGAAGAAGTTATTGATGCAGATAATATTTTTGTTGTTAATGAAGGGAAAATACTTCAAAAAGCTACGCCAAGGGAAGTGTTTTCAGATATAAATTTGTTAAGAAGTGTAAGACTTGATGTTCCACAGATATCGGAGTTATTTTTTAAATTAAAGGATATGGGTTTTAATGTACCAGTGAATATTTTAAAGGCAGAAGAAGCTATGGTTGTCTTGCTGGATATTTTGGGGGTAAAGTGATGTCCCTTAAAGTAAAAAACATTTTTTACACCTATTCTAAAGGTACACCTTTTGAAAAAGATGCCTTGTTTGATGTGAGTTTTGAGGTTGAAGATGGTGAATATGTTGGGATAATCGGGCACACGGGGTCGGGTAAGTCAACATTGATACAGACGCTTAATGGATTGCTTAAAGTTGAATTTGGACAGATTTTTATTGATGGTTAGCTGATGGACCGCAATTCAGCTGCTAAAATGCGTGCAAAGATTGGTTTGATATTTCAATATCCAGAAGATCAACTATTTGAGGAAACTGTTTATAAGGATATTGCGTTTGGTCTAAAAAAGTCGGCCTTATCAGAAAGCGATAAAGACTTTAAAATTAGGGAAGCTGCAAAAATTGTTGAACTTGATGAAAACCTTCTTGATAAATCGATATATGAGCTTTCAGGCGGTCAGAAGCGCAAGGCGGCAATTGCGGGAGTTGTTGTCATGGAGCCGGGCATACTCATTCTTGACGAGCCTGCCGCTGGACTCGATCCGGCAGGTAGAAACGAGATATTAAATTTCACAAAACGGCTGAGAGATGAAAAAGGCGTTTCGGTAATTCTGGTTTCCCACAGCATGGAAGATATAGCGGCAATTGCGGATAAAGTCATTGTTATGAATAAGGGAAGAATAGAAATGCAGGGCCATCCAAGAGATATTTTCCACCACAGGGAAAGACTAGAGGAAATAGGTTTGACGATACCACAGATTTCTAAATTGTTTGGTGAGTTGGGAAAATATGTTCCGGGTCTTTTTTCAGATGTGTTGACAGTTGATGAGGCACTGAACTCTATTATAAGTTACACAGGGGGGTGTCATTATTGAACATATCAATAGGGCAGTATATTCCCGGCAACTCAATTTTGCACAGAGCCGATCCTAGAACAAAAATTTTACTAACTTTTTTATATATGGTTACAGTTATAATTATCAGGTCATATGTCTGCTATTTTGTCGTTTCTGCGTTTTTGCTATTGGCAGTATTGGTTTCTAAAATTCCATTTAAATTTATACTGAGAAGCCTCAGAGGCCTTATAGTGCTTATAATTTTTACATCGGTGTTAAATTTATTTTTTTACAGTGGAGATACACTGCTGGCATCTTTTTGGGTTTTTAAAATTTATAAAGAGGGTGTTATACTATCTATCACTATGGTAATAAGGATAATTTTACTTATAATAGGTGCTTCACTTTTAACTTTCACAACTACGCCTATCATGCTCACCGACGGAATCGAAAAATTGCTCTCGCCACTTTCAAAAATACACTTTCCATCTCATGAGATCGCTATGATGATGTCCCTTGCGCTCAGGTTTATTCCGACTTTTGCTGAAGAGACTGAACGTATAATAAAAGCTCAGACAGCGAGGGGCGCTGATTTTGATTCAAAGGGTCCTATAAAAAAGGTAAAAAGCTTTCTCCCTGTTCTAGTACCGCTTTTTGTAAGTGCCTTTGGGCGAGCGGAGGATTTGGCTACCGCAATGGAGGCGCGCTGCTATAGGGGAGGAAAAGGTCGCACAAGGCTAAGAATTTTGAAATTTGGCCGACCGGATGGCGTTTTGTTTGCGTTGATGTTAATCGTTTTTGCGGCAGTGATTCTAATTCAACTTTGTATATGATATAATTTATAGGACGAGTTTTATTTATACATAAATACAATAATGACATTAGGAGCCGTATATGAACGAAACAGTTAAAAATATTCTTTTTATTATAAAATACACTTTTGAATGCTTTTTTATATTTTTTATAATATATCAGTTGCTGGTTGGGATGTTTTGCTTCTATATAAAAAAAGACAAACCCAGCGGCAGCAGTAAAAAGCATAAGTTTGCCATATTGGTTGCGGCAAGGAATGAAGAGAAGGTCATAGGTTTCCTGCTTGACTCTCTCTTTGCTCAGGATTACCCACGAGAATGTTATGATATAATAGTCATAGCGGATAACTGTACAGATAATACCGCTGCTGTTGCAAGAGAAAAGGGCGTAATTGTCTATGAAAGATTTAATGATGCTGAAAAGGGCAAAGGATTTGCAGTAAAATTTGCTGTTGATATATTGATCAACGAGAGAAAAGGTATGTATGATGCCTTTTGTGTCTTTGATGCGGATAACCTTGTTATGCCAAAGTTTTTACTTGAAATGAATGAAATGCTTAATTTGGGATATCGGGCGGCTCAGGGTTACAGAGACATTAAAAATCCGTCAGACTCATGGATTTCGTCGAATTATGCTCTTTTTTATTGGGCACAGAACAGAGCGTATAATCAACCCCGCGCTAACCTTGGGCTTTCTGCTTCTGTTAATGGGACAGGGTTTATGGTTAAAATGGATATGGTCGAAGGTAGGGGCTGGATAACACATTCCATGACAGAAGATATTGAATTTACTATGAATTCGATCTCAGAGGGCGTTAGAATTGGTTTTGCCAGGGATGCGGTAATATTTGACGAACAGCCTACTACTTTTGACGCAAGCTGGAAACAGCGGAAAAGATGGACTACGGGATATCTTCAATGTGTGAGACTTTGCACCGGTAAACTTTTAAAAGGGGCGGTAAAAAGAAGAGATATTAAGACACTGGACGGTACGATTTTTTTATTGGGAGTTCCGCTAATGTTTTTAGGTGTTGTATATTTTATTGTTAATGTGATTTTGGCCTTATACGGTTATAATAATACTTTTATTGCCTTACTGCGGGGTTCTTTTATATTAATTGGTGTTGGATATTTTATAAGTATGATCATGTGCTGGCTTTTTATGGTATTGGAGGGAAAGCAATTTTCTAAAGTGTGGAAAGGTATTTTAACTTCACCTTTTTTTTATTTTACATGGTTTATAATAAATTTGATATGTCTTGTCAGACCAACAAAAGTCTGGCATCCTATTGAACATAATGTGGATGTTTCAATTGACGATGTTACAAAGTGAGGTAAGTTTTTTTGTTAAGAGCAGTTTACCCTTCCCTGATCAGTGAAATTGACAAGGCGTGTGCCGAAAATGGGATCGAAACTTCTTTATTGATAAAGCGCTCTGGGAAAGCGCTTTTTAATGGGATTAGAAAGTTATTTTCCAATTATGCGGAACTAAAGTTTTTAATAATTTGTGGTACGGGTAATAATGGCAAAGATGGGATAGCACTGTCTAAAATCCTGATTTCAAAAGGCATTTCAGTTGATGTCTTTTTTTATGAAGGGGATAAAACCAGCCTAGAATATTTGAATAAAAAACTTGACTGTTCGGATTGTGTTGTAGATTGCTTATTGGGGACAGGCTATAGGCCTGGGATCCCGGAACAGTTAAAAAAAGTTTTTGACATTATTAATTCTTCAAATTTACATGTTGTGTCCTGTGATATTCCCTCAGGAGTGGATGGGGAAACCGGATGTATTGAAGATACTGCCGTTAAAGCATATGCAACGATTACTTTGTGCAGGCCGAAACCGGGTCTTTTTCTTTATCCAGGCAGGAGTCTATGTGGTAAAATTATTACAGATGATTTGGAAATTCCTGATGAAATAGTAAATGGTGTTGTTAAAAATAACTTTGTTTCATATGTTGAAAAATCAGATATTGTTAAGTTGCCATCTAGAAAACCTGATTCACACAAGGGTGATTATGGAAGAGTTGGCGTTATTGCCGGATCAAAGGGTATGACCGGCGCGGGTATTCTCTCTGCGAATGCTGCTATGCGGGCTGGTGCTGGCGTTGTTCATCTTATAGTACCAGAAGAACTTATGTATATATATGAAATTACGGCGGTGGAAGCTGTAAAGTTCCCAAGAAGTGACATAAATTCTGTTCTTGAGTATTCCGATAAATTTGATTCTGTTATTTTAGGGCCTGGGCTGGGCCGGGATCCCGAAATTCGCGATTTTGTACAGGAGTTTTTGATCAAGTCAAAGATAGCTAGACTTATAATTGATGCGGACGCTATAAATGCTCTTTCAGGAAATCCGGAGATACTTAAAAAGGTGGGCGCTGAAAAAATTATAACTCCTCATGATGTGGAGCTTTCAAGACTTACGGGAG
>JAIRUF010000006.1 GCA_031254555.1 Oscillospiraceae bacterium
CTGAGAACTTGTTTGGATGTTTGCAGCTTGCCCGCCATCTTTTCAAGCGACAATCCATAGTGGCTCCGTATAAGTTTTAATTTTTCTCCAAAATTTATTTCCATGTCAAAACCTCCATAATTAGTATTAAATCACATAATGTCACCAAACGCAATATGCTTTTGATATAAAGATAGCACGATCGCCTAACGGTTGACAAGAGGGCAGTTATGCCGCTATAATAAAAAGAGTGATCAAAAGATGCCCGCAAATCTGTATCGCCAAAGTTTTGTACAGGATAGAGTTTCGGCTGTGCAGGCGGAAGCTTCTGGCATTTATTAGATAACGACCATCATCATATTTAAAGCAGGGAGATATCTCCCTGCTTTAAAGTTACTTTAGGACGAAAACCACCGGTAGTTCCGGTGGTTTTCGTCACAATACAAGCGCCCTTCTATGACCGGCCTTTTATTGTTTAAAACAAAGCTGGCAAAGAGATAAAATATATGCCATAAATTTAAGGAGGATAAAAATGATATTTACCTACAACACAGAACATGAGGCCGCGCCGATAGGCGCTTGGTGTCAGACAAGAACGAGAGGAGTGTATTGCGGGGATTCCCACTACAAGGTGACGGAGAACAGCGGGATGACAGTTAAAGTTGCACCGGGACTTGCATGGCTCAAGGGCGATGAAGACTGGGGCGTCAACGTATTTGAGGACACTGAACAGATACTGAGCGTAACTGATTCGGGGGTATCAGCACGAACAGACATAGTCTGCCTAAAGTTTGACAAACTGGCAAACAGCGCCGAGCTATTAATTAAAAAAGGAGCGTCAACGGCTGTGAGCGCTCCTGTAAGGAACAGCGACACTGATGAAATCTACCTTGCAAAAATCAATGTGAGGGCAAGAGCTCTGTCTATCCTGGAAAGCGATATAACAGACCTGCGTTTGGATCAGAACTATTGCGGTATAATGCGTGATGGTGTAACGGGAGAGCCCACTTTGCAGCTTGTCGACCAGTGCATGTCCATAATGAACGGATTAGCGGGTGAGGCAAACGACATCATCGGATCAATTGAGGAAACTCACGGAAAGAAAACACCGTCAGGCGAACAGGGAGTTCACGGAATACGCTACCACCAAAATGAATTACAGGTTAAAAATGACGATGCCTGGATCACCGCATCCAACATGGGAACGCTTAATAGCTTGTCAAATGAAGTAAATAATTTGGGTAACAACATAAGCGGCTTAGTCAGTTCGTTAACACAGGACGGCAGCCCCATAATAGAAAGCGGTTCAAATACAAACGGAAACTATGTCAAATACGCAAACGGGACAATGATACAGTGGATGTATGTAAGCAAAACAGACGTTGCCATCAATAACGCCTACGGTTCGCTATTTATAGGATCATATAGATGGTTCTTTCCACAGACTTTTGTCGATGAACCCAATGTTACTTGCAGCAGATTTTTATGGGGTACCGGAGCGTCTTGGGGAACTGTAAGCGGTCAAAGAAACATCTCTGCCGATTTGAGGGGAATGGACTGCCTAAGCCGAGCAGCCGGAACTAATGTGCTTATCAACGCATGTGCTATAGGAAAGTGGAAATAAGAGCGCTGTCCCAAGAATATAGCTGAATCCGGAGGTGATAAATTGATAGACTTTTTGGCCGCACATATTTTTGAAACCATTTATATGTTGGCGGTAACAGCTATTATGGTGGCGTTTAAATTTCTGTATAGCAACATAAACATCAAAATTGAGCGTCTGCAGTATATGGAAGAGGCCATGCGTGCCCTCCTGCGTGACAGCATCATTAAAGAATACACCTATCGTTTGGAAAAAGGTTTTTGCCCGATTTACGCCAAACAAAGCGCAAGGGAAATGTATGATAAATACCATGCTCTTGGCGGCAACGGAACTATTACAAATTTAGTGTCGGAAATAGAGGGATTGCCATCTCTAAAGAACGATTAAATATATACTAAAAGAACCGAACTTTAAAAGTCCGTGCCATCCGCAAACGCCGCCGTGAACAACGAGAAGTTCACAGCGGCGTTTTACAAGAGGACTCATATCAAATCAGGGGCAAGCAAAAGCACTTAAAAGCGCATTACGGCACATTTAAGAAAGGAGAACAAAATGCAAAAAATCGAAAGTAAAATAGATGATACAGAAAACAAGGCAGCGATAGTCGGCGAAGTTATATCAGGGCGCCAGGCATTTTCAAAGGTTTTAAGGAGGGAGGACAATTCATATGTTGCCGTGTCTTTTGGCGAACCCATCCATTATCAGGATGACAACGGAGATTGGCATGATATTGACAATACCCTTGTTGAAACACAAAATGAAGACGGACAAACGGTATTTAAAAACACGGCCGATGACATTTCGATCGAATTGCCTCTGTCATTTGACGATGGTCCCGTCAGAGTGGAAAAGGACGATCTCAGCGTATCCTTTAAGATCCAGGGAAAAGTTAAACGCAGCAGCGCAAATGTCTTAAATACAAAAGAATATGGAAACGATAAGTCAAGTAAGAAACAGCGCGCCTCAGACTGGGTAAAGCTTGAAAGGCAGTCGTCTGTCGCTCGGTATTGTGATGTTTTAAGCAATACCGACATAGAGTACAATGTAACTCCAGGCCGCGTTAAAGAATCCATCATACTTAAAAAAGCATCTAAAAAACAGGTCAAATACACATTTGAAGTTATGACAAAAGGGCTAAAAGCAAAGCTGCAGCCAGACAATAGCATTGAGTTTATCACCCGTTTAAAAGACGAGATAGAATTTATTATCCCCTCCCCTTTTATGTTTGACAGCTCAGCGGATCAGGAGTTCTCAAAAGATATCGATGTTACTCTTGACGAAACCGGAGAGGGCTTTTATACGATGACCTATTCGTTGTCACAGGAGTGGCTGAACGATACAGCGAGGGTATATCCGGTGACGATTGACCCGACAATTTGCCAGACTCGAACGATACAATTTGTAAGGGACACATACATAAGGCAAAAGGCTCCAGATACAAATTACTACACAAGTCAATCACTGAGAACTGCTACATCCGCCCATGCAGACGGACTGAGCAAAGCGCTGGTCGCCGCTTTTCATTATCCGATGGTCTCCAGCATGACTGCAACAAAGATAGAGCTTTGTGTAAAATCCATTAATCCGGTGCCGGAGAACAACAACAACTATTTAAAGGCGTATCAGATTATGGAAAACTGGTATCCGGGCCTAGTCAGTTGGAATACCCAGCCATCCGTTTCCCCAAATGCGCTCGACTGTGTGCCGCTTTGCGAAGACATGCGACTTGACTTGACGAATTGTATATCGGAC
>JAIRUF010000067.1 GCA_031254555.1 Oscillospiraceae bacterium
TTCAACTATAAATATTGATCCCTCGTCCGGATATCTGGGCTTGCCCGTTATTACCTCAACGATTTCCGGGTACGTTTTAATGTCTCTGCTTATGAAGGTTACTTTTTGAGAAAAGCCTATAAATCTTTCAAGAAACCGAGGATATGAGTAAGAGTACCATAATTCATCAAAGTCCGCGGTATTTCTTATGGCATTTTCGTGCAGTTCCGGCATACTGTTTGGAGTATTTTCCCTCAAAAAGGGTTTCCCGACCAGAACAATTTCCTTGTCCCATGAATATCCTTCAATCTCCTGTATTCGTGAAACAAGCGTTATAGACTTTGCGTAGGTTTGCTCATATGCAAAGATCAGTCTAAAATATGCCTGATTGGAGACAATAAAGTAGTTAAATATGCATACAACAATTGTAGAAGTAATAACCCAACGGGATAAACTTACAGCAGTGGCTTGAAGAGATTTTTTTCTTGGTATATCTGTCTTGTGTTCAGGCATCGGGGAAAGATCCCAATATGACGCTGTCACCGCCACCAAAAATATGGGAACAAGCGTTACGCCGTAAATCATTATCATATGAGGGATCAAAGGATCCATAACCCGAACAATGCTGCAGCCTAAGGGGAAGAGAAACAACAAAAGCAAGATCAAAGCAATCCTCATCGGCTCTTTATACATCTTCCTGTTTAAGCACCATATAACAATTAAAACAGCGCAGCATAAAAATGAAACAGCAAACAACAAGGCCATATAAGAATAATGAACCTCGGTCCGATTAAGCAGGAAATAACTGATAATATACTTGTATGCGTTGATGATACGGGTTGGAAGCTCTTGCAGCGGCATCTGACCCATTTTATCTATACCTCGGTACTGGGTAAGACCGGCTGACGGCATTTTAAGCTTAACCATCACAAAATATCCAACCATGCCTAAACCAAGCGAACAGACAAAACGTAATCCCTTAAAGAGAGTTTTCTTCCAGGGAATTTGATTATCTAAAAGTTCAAAGATTACAATCATTATCATAAGTCCAGCCGCCACGCCGTAATAGGCCTGATAACAGCCAAGAGATAATACAATAACTGGAATAGCAGCTATAAATCCATATTTATACTTGCCTGCGAAATATGCAGACATGCAAGCCAGCATAAGAGCAAAAAAGTATCCATCCGCAGATTGCATATATGCGAGCGTTGAAGCGACTATCGGTATGGAAATCATTAAAGCGGAAATCAACACACAGTAGAATTTTTTATAGATTTTAAGGCACGCAACAACAAGGCAGGCTGCCACTGAGAGATAGACAAGTGATAAAAGACCGTTTACCCATGGCATACTGAAAGTGCTGCTTAAATCCGTAGGGTATTTTAAAAACCATCTTCCAGACGACGCCCTCGACATAGAGCAAAGTACTTGATTTATTTCATCAGTATTGGGGAGTTTATTGAGAAACATAAAAGCATGTGTGAGCAGACCTATAATAAAAGAAGAGAGAAAAGTAAACCTTATATAATTAGGAATTCTTCTCAATAGTTTTTCAGTCACAACTTCGGGCTGATAATTAAACATAATTTTTGTACGCTCCTCAAAGTGATTTTGTAATTTCATAATAAAGTATACACAATCATAGATGCCATATTCTGTAGTCCATATTATACGACCCTCAAAATGTGTAGATAAATACCATATCATAATATACACTAAAATATGGAAAAAAACAATAGTAGCACGAAAAAACGGACTTAAAACATGTTTAAGTCCGTTTTTGTAAACATAATGTTAATTTGTTTTGTATATTTTAAATACTAAAACTACTCGCCTTTCATGCCGACAAGATCAACTTGACCTTCTGCGGCAGCCACGCTGAGTTTGATAGAATCAAAAATAGCTTTGCTGATATCGTCCGGCGTTACTCCAAGGTCTTCAGTGCAGAACTTGCTGGGCATAAAGAGCTCAAGGTTCATGATCTCAGCCAGTCCGACAGGGTTGATACCGCCTTCAATTCCCTTGTCCTTATATTCTTTGAGTATTTTATATCCAAACATTTTGAACATCCAAACCGGAATGTCAACAACTGTCCTGTTTGCGCCCATTCCCCTTGCGTCGTAAACTATTTTAAGGAAGTCTCTCCACGTCATGTTGTACATAGAGATCGGCCAGGCTTTTGCTCCGCCGCTTTTGTAGTGGGCAACGCCGACAATGGACTCTCCAACCTGGCGAACTGTAAGCATAGCTGTACCGCCCTTAGGATAGAAAGTGCACGGGAACTTATCCATCATCTTTGTCTGCTCGATGAGTATGACCCAAACAGGTTTACGACCGGGCTGAACACCAAAGATATAGGGAAGCTCAAGAACGTCAACATCAAAGTTCTCGTCTGCAAATGAAAAAGCGATATTTTCCTGATCAATACGGCTCCTTATATAAGGATGCTGCTCAGTGAGTTTCATATCCGGACGCTCTTTGGCGAGATAAGAAAAATAAGAGCCAAGCACAACGGCCTTTTTAACCCCGCACGCTTTTGCAATAGGGAGCATGCGCTCTAAAGGAGCGATGTTATATTTGTAATAAGCGTCGTAAACAGGAGCAGGGAACTCGACCCTCTCGTCAACTCCGGCAGCAAAAATAAAGCAGTCACTGCCTGTCATTAAAGACTTAATTTCATCATCTGTTTTGTCAAGAATGTTGCCGAAAATAATTTCCATTTTTTCAGGAATAGGCGCTCCCTCCGGAAGAGGAGGAAGTGCGACAGTCGTCACTTCATCACCGCGCTCCAAGAAAATTCTTGCAGCTTCACATCCCAGCAGACCTGTTCCGCCGATCATAAACACTTTCATAACTAAACTTCTCCTTTGTAATTTGTAAAAAGAATTTTATACTTAAAGATAGTTTAAGGCGCTTTTCTGTCAATGTCAATAATTTAAGGTGTTTTTGTACATTTGACAAATAGGAAATAATAGCAAAATATAGAATAATATATGTTCGATAAAAAGTACATGCAAAACAAACCAATTAATGTATCAATAATTATTGAAAATGATTGTAAGTTATGTTAAAATAAAAAACAGTATGTTAAATTATTTATGAATTTTGAATAATAAAAATGTTAAATTTTGGCATATTTTTATAAGGAGGAACGGATTTTGAAAACCTACAATTCTAAAAACATTCGCAATATAGCGGTTGCGGGGCATGGCGGAAGGGGCAAAACAACTCTATGTGAGGCTATGCTTTATATTGCAGGTGCATCAGACAGGCTGGGCAGGGTAGCTGACGGCAACACAGTTATGGATTTTGACTCTGAAGAAAAAAGGCGCGGCGCCACGGTATCTACCTCAGTTGCGTCTCTTGAGTGGAAAGATGTAAAGATCAATCTGATAGATACTCCGGGTCTTTTTGATTTTGCGGGCGGTCTAAGCGAGGGTATTCGCGCAGCCGGATGCGCGATCATTGTTACCGATGCCGAAAAGGCCAAATACGATGTAGGAGCTGAAAAAGCATTTAAGGCGGCTGACGCAAGGGGTATATCAAAAATATTTGTGGTCACAAAAACAGACGCTGAATATGCAAATTTTGGCAATCTGTTTGATGAGATAAAAGCGATCCACGGGGCAAAACTGTGCCCGGTGGTGGTTCCCTTTATAGAGGACAGCAAGATAAAATACTTTGTAAATT
>JAIRUF010000069.1 GCA_031254555.1 Oscillospiraceae bacterium
CGGCGGCTTTGCAGGCTCCGCTTTGATGTACGGTATAAAACGCGGCCTTTTTTCAAACGAGGCCGGAATGGGAAGCGCTCCTAATGCAACCGCCTCTTCCTATGTCACACATCCCGTAAAGCAGGGTCTGACACAGGTGGTGTCCGTCTTTATCGACACTATTTTAATATGCAGCACATCAGCTTTCATAATACTTCTGTCCGGTACTCAGACCGCGGGCCGCCAACCAATGGCCATTGTGCAGTCTGCCTTCACATCTCAGTTTGGCCAGCTTGGGTTATTTGTCATTACAATATCAATATTTTTCTTCTCGTTTAGCTCTATCATCGGAAATTATTTTTACACCGAATCTAATTTGATTTTCATATACAGAAAAAAATCTTCATTTTTTATTTTTCGCCTTTCCATAGTCTTTTGCGTACTTGTCGGAAGTACCGCAAGCAACGACTTTGCATGGAATATTGCTGATATACTTATGGGCATCATGACTGTTATAAACATAACTGCCATCACTTTTCTGCATGACATTCCAATCAAGGCACTTAAAGACTATCGGGCGCAAAAAAAAGCAGGAAAGAACCCCGTTTTTAACGCTGAGGATATCGGTATTCACAACACATATGTATGGAACAATAAACCCTATTAAAAAACAAAAAGGCCTGATCCCAGGTCTTTTATAATTGTCATTTGAGAATAACTTGTGATACACGCGCATAATCGCAAACTTTTAGACAAGCTCGTCAGCACCTAAAATATTTACTATCCCCTTTGAAATTGCCTTATATTCACGCAAAAGAGACTGATAGTACTCTTTGCCTTTATCCTCTATATAATAATATTTGCGAATCCTTTTGTACACTTCTGTATGATAATCAGAGACATAGCCTTTGTCTACCAATCTATACAAAATTGGATATAGAGTACCCTCCATGATAATATACAAACCATCACTTCTATTACAAATCTCTTGCGTTAATTGATACCCATACATTTCTTCTTTTAGCAATAGATTTAATATTATCATTTCGGCTGTTCCTCTTTTTAGATTATCCTGAATTGACAAAGCCAGCTCTCCGTTTTCATAATATTTCTTTTATTGCACAATCAATACGTTGCTCCCATATTGATAATATTTCAATATTTTTTTAGTTTATTCTATTATTGATAAAAGTTAACGGTTTTAGCAAACATGATATTTTTATTATAAAATCAAAAGTAAGTTCGGATGGCGGAAACATCTATCGAGCCTTTGCCGTCGTTTTTTACTCAATCAGATTTTTTGCTGCACAGTTGTTACGAAATAGTTAAATATGATATATTTTAATTGACAATGGATAAAGATTTGTTATACTTTAATATAATTAGTAAATTTTATTCTAAAAATAGGAGTTATGAATTATGAGCAAAAAAATTATTGTAGCGGGTGCCGGGCACGGCGGAGTAGCCGCAGCGTCTCTTCTTGCGAAAAGCGGACTTGACGTTACTGTGTATGATCGTTCTAAAAAAGGAAATGTCGGTTATGACTGGACAGATAACTTTGCTCCTGGTTCCTTGGGAATCGCAGGTATCGACATGCCTCCAGAAAATAAGTTTACATATAAACCGGACATGACCTTTTACAGTCCCGATGAAAAATCCCCAATCAGGCAAAATATCCCGGAAAATGAGCTTGAGATAAATATGGAGCGCACAGACCTGTATAAGCACATAATCTCTCACGCGGTAAAGTGCGGTGTTAAGTTTGTGTATAGCTGCAATATTTTAGAACCCATCTTAGACGGCGGCCGTGTTAAGGGCATAAAAACTGATAAGGGCGATTTTTACGGCGATTTGATAATTGACGCCGCCGGTGTTAATTCTCCGATAAGAACCCGTATGCCCCTTGGCTCGGGTGTCGAAAATGAAGTGGGCGCAAATAATCAGTTCTATGTTTATCGTGCGTTCTATGACCTTGGCGACGACCCAGGTAAAGTAGAAGATAAATATAAGGTATACCTTCTCCCTCAGGGTAAAATAGGGATAGCTTGGGTTGCCACAGAAGAGACGTACTCCGATCTTCTTATAGGCAGGTTCAACCCCTTTGGCGAGGATGAAATTGAGGATTCAGCCAATTTCCACAGGAAGTCCACCCCCACACTGGGAACAAAAGTTCAAAGGGGCGGACAGTTAGTAAACATTCCTGTAAGACAACCGCTGTCCATTATGGTAAGCGATGGATATGCCGCGATCGGTGACAGCGCATTCATGACGGTTCCAATCATCGGATCCGGAATCGCAAACTCTTTTAAAGCCGCTAAGCTTCTTGCCGATACAGTTTTAGCAGATATAAACGGCGCATACACCGCAGACTCTCTTTGGGATTATCAGGTTAAATTCTACAAAGAAATAGGAAGCGGACTTGCTCCTCTGGCATGTATAAAAAATCTTCTTACAAAACTTGAGGGAAAAGATGTTGATTATCTCTTTGCCAACCGTGTGCTTGATGAAAATCTTATGAACTTTGGCTCTGAGGCAACAAGTGTCGCGGATATCTTTAAAAATGTCTCAGCTTCTGACCTTATCGCAAAAGTTCCCAGCCTTGCAAAAAATGTAAAACTTCTTGTAAAGCTAAGTCCTGTTGTCGGAAAAATAGCGAGAGCCATGCTTGCAGTAGCTTTTATTCCAAAACATTACAGCAGGCATGACGTTCAAAAATGGGCAAGCAGTTATCTCAGAATATATCGGTAAGTAAGTGAAAAGC
>JAIRUF010000085.1 GCA_031254555.1 Oscillospiraceae bacterium
GGTGAGAGTCTCCCTATGCTGCAGCTGTGAAATGCACCCATCAGCACACGGAGGGAAAGCAGTCTTGCGATTATATCCGTGCGGAACGCCCCCGTTACAAGGCATATAAGTTATAAACCGGAGTGGAACCGCGGAATACCGCCTCCGTCGTAATTGCGACGGGGTTTTTTATTTTATAAGACTAGGATTAAATTCTAAATAAAACAAAGAGGTCACAAAAGAGGCAATTATTCGCATATACACAAAGTTGTGGAGGTGAGCTAAAATGTTTGATAAAATCAAGCAGGATATAAAATGTGTGAAAGACAGAGATCCGGCGGCCAGATCAAGTATAGAGGTTTTGCTGCTTTATCCTGGCTTTAAGGCGGTGAGAATGTATAGGAAAGCACATTGGCTGCACAATAAAAAAATGTTTTTCCTTGCAAGATATATTTCTCAGCGCACCGCTAAAAAAACGGGTATAGAAATTCACCCAGGCGCAAAAATAGGTGATAGGCTATTTATAGACCACGGAACAGGTGTGGTTATAGGAGAAACCGCAGAGATAGGCCATGACGTTACTATTTATCAGGGAGTGACTCTGGGGGGAACAGGCAAGGACACAGGCAAAAGGCACCCGACCATTGGCAACAATGTAATGATTGGATCAGGAGCTAAGGTGTTGGGGCCGTTTAAGGTAGGGGACAACTCTAAAATAGCTTCAGGGGCTGTTGTGCTTGAGGAGATTCCACCGAACTGCACGGCGGTAGGCGTTCCGGCGCGAGTAGTTATAATGGATGGAGAAAAAGTAGACTACTTGGACCAGGTAAATATGCCGGACCCGATAATGAGGGAATTTGAACAACTACAGAAAAGAATAGAGGCGCTTGAGTCAAAACTGAGGGAAGAATAATGAAAATATTTAATACATTGTCAAGGAAAAAAGAAGAGCTTATACCAATAACACCAGGTGAGTATAAAATATACGCATGCGGGCCTACCGTATACAACTATATTCATATAGGCAATGCGCGCCCGCTGTGCGTGTTTGACGTTTTGCGCAGATATTTGGAGTACAGGGGAGAAAAGGTTACTTTTGTCCAGAACTTTACAGATATTGACGATAAAATAATTAACAGGGCAAACGAAGAGAACTCATCATTTGAGGAAATCTCCTCAAAATATATAGATGAATATTTTACAGACGCCGCCGGCCTCAATGTGATGAAGGCAACTATCCACCCCAAGGCGACTGAGAATATAGGGGAGATAATCGGTATCATATCAAAGCTTATAGAGCGCGGATACGCTTATTGTGCAGACAACGGCGACGTATATTTTTTAACAAAAAAGTTTAACGGATACGGCAAACTTTCACGTCAGCCTCTTGAGGATCTTGAGGCAGGCGCCAGGATCAATATAGGTGAGCAAAAGACAAACCCAATGGACTTTGCCCTATGGAAGTCCGCAAAGCCGGGCGAGCCGTATTGGGATTCACCGTGGGGAACAGGCCGGCCGGGATGGCATATAGAGTGCTCGGCTATGGTTCAAAGCATACTTGGCAAAACCATAGATGTCCACTGCGGAGTGCAGGATCTTATTTTCCCTCACCATCAAAATGAAATAGCGCAAAGCGAGTGCTGCAATGATGTGCCGTTTGCAAATTATTGGATGCACAACGGATATATAAATATTGACAATGTAAAGATGTCAAAATCGTTGGGGAACTTTTTTACCGTAAGGGATGTGGCAGAGAAATATGGGTATGAGCCCATAAGGTATTTAATGATATCCTCCCATTACAGGGGACCGATAAATTATAGTGTCGATATAATAGATCAGTGCAAGTCGGCGCTGTCCAGGTTATATACATGCCGTGACAGCCTTGATTTTGCATACAGTAATGCGGAGGAAGACTCGGAGAACAGCGGAGATGCAATAAAAGAACTTTTAGGCAAAAGAAGAGAACAATTTGTGATGGCGATGGAAGACGATATGAATACGGCCGACGCTATTTCGGCATTGTTTGAACTTGTAAGGGATATCAACACCAATGTTATAGCAAAAGACGCGTCAAAGCCGCTGTGCCGGTACGCGATGGATGAATTTGATGAGCTGTGCGGTGTTTTGGGGATTTTATATAACAGGGATACTCAGCCCATTGATGAGGAAATAGATCAGATGATCCAGAGGAGAAATCAGGCGCGCCAGAATAAAGACTTTAAGCTTGCAGATGATATCAGGGACGCGCTAAAAGACAAAGGCATAGTTTTAGAGGATACGGCACAAGGAGTTAAATGGCATAGGAAATAAAATATAAAGCAATAAACGTCCCCAGACTTTAAGCCTGGGGACGTTTATGTAGCTTTTTTAAGCTATGATTGATGAACAGGCTAAAACGAAACAAAACTGCTCTATGCAGTTTTGTTTCGTTTGTGGATAAAAACTTAAGACGTGTAAAGGAGGGGGAATGTGGGACAACTTATTGTCGCCCCACATTCTGCTGTCTATGTATGAGAAAGCAATAAGTAGTTGTAAAAATTAAATGCCCATATGCCTTGTGAAAGTTTTATAAGGAAGAATCAATTTGAATTGCCTTAATGGTAGCATAATCAAACAAAAATGTCAATAATAGTATAAAAGATTACACAATATTACAAATAATTATAAAATA
>JAIRUF010000075.1 GCA_031254555.1 Oscillospiraceae bacterium
TGATGACAATGGAATTAAATATGAGGAAAGGCATATTAAAGAACAAAGGCCAACGGTTAATGACCTTAAAAACTGGCACAGAAAAAGCGGTGCCGACCTTAAAAAATTTTTTAATACAAGCGGGATGCTCTATAGGGAGCTTGATATAAAAAATAAAATTAAAATTATGAATGAAGACGACCAGTTTGAACTGTTGGCATCTGACGGTATGCTAGTAAAAAGACCTGTTTTAGTTGCAGACAGCTTTGTACTTATAGGGTTTAAACAAGATGAGTGGGAAGCAAAACTGAAATAAACGGCGTGTAGGTGCATTAGTATTTTAAAGAATTTTATGCGGCGGACTTAAATTATATGACAAGCATCTGGTCGCAATTTAGATAGACTTTAAGTAAAAAGCCAAGCTTATTTTTTTTATATTTGTGGAATAAATTTTGAATCGCTGCTTATTATATAAGTATGACGGTGATAAAGTTACAGAGACGATTAAAATAGTTGTATATAATGGTCTTGAAAATATAATTATAAGGAGCAGTACAAATGGCAGTTTTAACAGTTACAAAAGATAATTTTATGAAAGAAGTTTTAAAGTCAGAAGAAATAGTGCTTATTGATTTTTGGGCAAGTTGGTGCACTCCGTGCAAAATGCTTTCGCCGGTTGTTGATGAAGTGGCGGAGGAGTCAGGAATAAAAGTCTGCAAAGTGAACATAGATGAACAGCCTGAACTTGCAAGCGCTTTTGATATTGCAAGCATTCCTACGCTTATTGTTGTCAAGAACAGCGAGGTAGTAAATACATCCGTAGGAGTTATACCAAAAGAAAAGATTTTAGAACTTATAAATATTTAATTCACAAATCAAAAGAAAACAGGAAAAGGCAGGTTATGGTACCTGTCTTTTTTTGTGGTATAATATTGGCGGATAAAAAGATGAGTTTTTATTTTATACAATAAAATGTGAATCGTAAATTGTTTTATCGGAGGAAGGGCAAATGGGCACGTTTTTTGACACTATACAAATACAAAATTCCCGGCAAACTGAGCCTGAGCAATTTAAAAAAATATTGTGCAAACATCTGGAGAAAAAAGGCTTGATCCCGGTTCAAAAAGAAGATGCACAATTTTCATATTATCTTGCTTTTTCTGATAACGGGAAGTGGGTAACTCTTAGCTCGCCTAATTTTGAAGGGGAAGACGCAATAGTACAGGCAAGGGAATTGTCAAAATCCTTTAAAACCGTTTGTGTTGGAACAAGTGTTTTTGACAGCGACTTTGCAAGGCTTGATTTGTTTGACAATGCAAATAAGAGAAGTGACACAGTTATCATAGGTCGTGTTGACGAAATGGTTGAGGACATGATATCGTATCAAAAAATCCAAGACATTAAGGGCAGCAGGGATTGCTGGGAGCACTTGATTATATCGGGTCAAACGTGGGAGGAATTATCACGGATATGGAGAGATGAGTATGTCTTTGCAGAGCAGGCGCTCCAAAAAACCGCCCCGCTTCTTGGAATGGATCCCACAAATATATCGGCGGATTATCGCTGTTTTGAAGAAGAGCCGGAAAAGTTTAATGTCCTTCATTTGTACTTTAAAACGGCCGGAGATGGATTTATAGAGGAGGGGCCGACTAAACTGAGGTTGTATCATCAATCGTTTGCGGTGACAGGAGAGCGGCATGTGGTTTCTTTTTGTAACATTGGCGGTGTTTCAAAAGGAGTCACTGTTATTCTTGTTGGCAAGTGTTTTGAAAGTGGCGGGGTAGAAATAAATGAAATGACACTGGAAAAACATAAAAATCCACGCTCCCCTCAAGCGTGCAATTACGGTGCGGATGAACTTGAGATACTATCGGCAAAGGCAGAAAAATGTAAAATGCCGGACGGCACAGCCGCACTTCGTTTTGACTTTAACGAATTTCAGTTTCATGAGGGACTTGATCAAAGTCACCCGTCAATGAAGGGGAAAAGGGGAGAGGATATCTTTTATTCACACGGCTGCCACTTGCGTTTTACCCCTATGAAAAAACTTGCCGAGAAACAATATTTTATATTTGCCGTTATTCCTCAGATCAACTGGGAAGCGGGTCAAGACTCCTATAAAACAGTGCTTTACAGTACGCATGAACAGCGTGATAAAGATTTATTTGAGGATTTTCAAAAAATGTAATATGTGCATGGGTAAGATGACAGGCTGCATTTGACGCAGCACACTAAAACATATTTAAAAATACCGGCAACTTTAAAAAGGCTGCAGGTATTTTTTATCTTTATTTACACTTTGTTAAAACAGACTGTTATCCCAATATGTTTTCAAGAGCTTTTCGGTCTATAAGTTTTATTCCGCCCCTTGATAATTGAACAATTTCTTCGCGTTCAAAATATTTAAGCATCCTTGAGACAACTTCCCTGGCACTTCCAACATATTTTGCGATTTGTTCATGCGTCATTTTTAAAATATCTTCGCCCGCTGAGTCGAACTCATCCAGTAGAAATACAGCAAGCCTTTTATCAAAACTTGAGAAAAGAATCTGCTGCATTATCCACATTACATCAGAAAACCTGGCGCTTATAAGTTCGTAGATAAAATTTTTAAACCATATGTTGCTGTCCATAAGCTTTCTAAAAAATATCATGTTTATAATCATGAGTTCCGTGTCGTCATCCGCATCGATAAAAAGGTCAAATGTAATTGAATTTATAGCACAAGACGCAGACAGGGCGCATATCTCACCCTTTGGGACGCGGTAAACGGTCACTTCCCTTCCGTCTTCAGACATCATATAAGCGCGTAACTTACCGCTTTTTACAAAAATAACACCCAGACAGTGGCCGTATTGCC
>JAIRUF010000115.1 GCA_031254555.1 Oscillospiraceae bacterium
CCGTGGTTTATATCTGCCTTGGCATTTTCGCTTTAGACTTACTTATAACAATTATCGCAACAATAGATATAAGCGATTTATCCTCAAAGCTTAAGTCACTGCTCTCTTATGAAGATAAAGAAAATAATGAAAAATCTGAGATTGTAGATATTGGGAACTCCGGGTACAACGATCTGTCTAAAAGGCTTTCTGACGTTCGCTCAAAGATTGATTCTATAAATAATCCGTTAAGGATTAAAATCAGGAGAATTTTACGCGGAGCTCCGCGAACTACAATGAATTTCAGGAAGCAGTATGAGCAGTTGAAGGAGCTTCCCTCTAACTTCAGACACGAAATTTCAGATATTCAAAAGGATCTTAAAGAACACTTTTTCGGGGATTACGACGATATAGTACATTAGCCGCACTGCTGAATAGAAATATAAAATAAAAACCGCCATATGTATTTATGACGGTTTTTATTTTATATTTCTTTCTTTTAAATCTATAAGCTTTATACTTAAGAATTTCACTATGACAGCCGGCTTTTAAAATCACTGAAATTAAAGTTTTTAATAACCTTTATATTTCCGTTTATATCACACACAGCTATACTTGGAAGTTTTATTCCGTTAAAGGTGTTATTTTTTACCATCGTGTAGATTGCCATATCACAAAAAACTATTCTGTCATAAAGGTTAAGCGGCCGATCAAAAGAGTAGTCACCAATAATATCTCCGGCAAGACAGGTCGGCCCCGCAAGACGGTAGTTATACTTTCTTTGCCCCCAGCCAGACGCACCTATTATTTGCGGCACGTACGGCATCTCTAAAACATCCGGCATATGGCATGCAGCGGAAGCGTCCAAAATTGCTGTATCAATATCATTTCTCACTATGTCCAACACTTTAGAAACTAAAAATCCGGCATTTAAAGCAATTGCCTCCCCAGGTTCAACAAATACCTCTAAATTGTATTTTTCTTTAATGTGCAGTATACAGCTTATCAGCACATCTAAATCATATCCCTCTTTCGTTATATGATGTCCTCCGCCTATATTTATCCATTCCATTTCATACAGATAGTCCCCGAACTTCTTTTCTACAACGTCCATTGTCCTTTTCAAGTCATGGCTGTTTTGCTCGCAGAGAGTATGAAAATGAAGACCGCTGATACCATAAAGCTTGTCAGCCTTAAAGTTATCAAGCGTTACTCCAAGCCTTGAACCCTTAGAACAAGGGTCATATATGGCGTGATCCTGTGTTGAAAACTCCGGGTTTATTCTTATTCCAAACTTTTTTCCGCTTTTTATTGCCTTGTCGTAAAACTTTTCCCACTGAGAAAATGAGTTAAAAACAATATGATCGCAAATTTCAAGCACTTCATCAAATTCATCCTGAGTATAGGCGGGGGAAAATATATGAGTTTGAAGTCCCATCTCCTGGCGGCCCAGCTTTGCCTCATAAAGTCCGCTGGCCGAGGTGCCGCTTAGATATCGCGCTATAGTGGGATAAAAATAAAACATGGAAAAGGCTTTCTGCGCAAGTAAAATTTTGCACCCTGTCTTGTCTATAACACCACGCAGTATCTCTAAATTTTTGACCAGTATTTTTTCATCTATCACATAACACGGGGTAGGCACGCAGTTTATATCAAACCTTAAATCCATATCACTCCACCATATCCGGCGTAAAACTCTCCTGCCAGGGCAATCCCCACTTGTTAAGCGCGTCCATAAACGGATCCGGATCAAATTCCTCAACATTGTATACGCCGGGCATCTGCCATGTTCCGTCCATCACAAGCATAGCTCCTATCATGGCGGGCACACCTGTGGTATATGAGATAGCCTGCGATCCCACCTCTGTGTAGCACTGCTCATGGTCACAGACATTATATAAATAGTAGGTCTTCTCTTGGCCGTCCTTTATCCCTTTAAAAATACATCCTATATTCGTCTTGCCCTTAGTTCTGGGTCCCAAAGACGCAGGATCCGGCAACACCGCCTTTAAAAACTGCAGAGGCACTATTTTCATACCGTTATAATCTATAGGCTTTATCGAGGTCATGCCTACATTTTCAAGGCACGTAAGATGTGTAAGATAACTTTGGCCAAAAGTCATAAAAAATCTTATTCTCTTTATGCCCTTTAAATTGAGAGCAAGCGACTCCAGCTCCTCATGGTGAAGAAGATACATGTCCTCCTCCCCTATTTGCGGGAAGTTATATACCCTTTTAATCTCCATGGGCTGTGTCTCTACCCATTTACCGTTTTCCCAGTAGCTTCCGTTTGCGCTTACTTCCCTTATATTTATCTCCGGATTAAAGTTGGTCGCGAATGGATAACCATGGTCGCCCGCATTTGCGTCAAGTATGTCAAGGTAATGTATTTCATCAAAGTGATGCTTTTGAGCATATGCTGAAAAAACACCTGTAACCCCCGGATCAAATCCGCTACCCAACACCGCCGTTATACCGGCTTGCTTAAACTTATCCCTGTATTCCCACTGCCACTTATATTCAAATTTTGCAGTGTCAAGCGGTTCATAGTTTGCGGTGTCAAGATAATGCGTGCGTGTTAAAAGACAGGCCTCCATTATTGTAAGATCCTGATATGGCAAGCTTAGATTGATCACAATATCCGGCTTAAATAAATCAATAAGCTTTACAATCTCGGAAACATTGTCGGCGTCCACTTGTGCTGTGTGTATCTTAGTTTTATAGCCCTCTAGCTTTTCTTTCAGCGCGTCGCACTTGCTTTTGGTCCTGCTCGCTATCATGATCTCTTCAAACACTTCACTGTTTTGACAGCATTTATGAACTGTCACCCCTGCTACTCCGCCAGCCCCTATTATCAATGCTTTTCCCATATTATCCTCCTCCCAGCATTATTAAGAGTTCTCTTACCACTTTACATGCCGCAGCCGTTGAAACACCGCTTGGATCATATACGGGACACAGCTCATTTATATCACACCCCACTATGTTAAGCTTTGCCGTATCAAACAAGGCCTCTAAAAGCTCATCAAATGAAACGCCTCCAGCCTCCGGGGTACCTGTTCCCATAAATATTGACGGATCTAAAACATCCAGGTCAACACTTAGATAGACAGGTTTATCCTCTATTTGCTTTACAGCGCTCTTTAAGCCTTCAAAGCTGAACTTTTGCATCACCGTGTGATTTGCAGCAAACTCGAACTCTTCTCTGTCCCCGCTTCTTATTCCAAACTGATATATTTTATTGTATCCAACTATTTCACACACACGCCTCATAACTGTCGCATGGGATAGCTTTTCACCAATGTACGTATCCCTTAAATCAGCGTGAGCGTCAAAATGTATTATGTGCAGTTTGTCAAACCTTTTAGACGCTTCCCGAACAGCGCCAAGGGTTACAAGGTGTTCTCCGCCAATCATTACAGGTGTTTTGCCGTCACTAAATATCTGTGCCTCAAACTCTTGTATTATTGTAAGCGCTCTGTCGGTATTGCCGAAAGGCAGTTCTAAGTCACCGTAATCACAGACGCGAAAATCATTTAAATCTTTATCCTGATAAGGTGAATAGGTCTCTATCCCAAAGGATTCGGCCCTGATGGCTTTGGGGGCAAATCTTGTTCCGGGACGATAGGAGGTCGTCCCGTCAAACGGCGCGCCGAACACCACAATATCCGCTTCCCTGTATTCGCACTCGCAGCCGACAAACGGCTCTACAAACCTATTCGACACTTAAAAGCAGCTCCTCTACATAATTTGGCAGATAAAATGATCCTCTGTGAAGATTTGTATTGTAATATCTTGTATCAAGTCCCAGGCTATTCCACTTTTCAGCGTTCAGGTCTCTCACAGGATGATACTTTTTTGAGGTAAATCCAAACAGCCAGTGACCTGACGGATATGTCGGAATGTGCGCCTGATACACGCGGCTTATATCAAAGGACTCAACTATCCTTTTGTGTGCTCTTTGCATGGCCTTTGCATCCTCTGGGTAAAACGGACTTTCATGCTGATTGACAAGTATTCCGTCACTTTTAAGCGCCTTAAAACAGTTGCCGTAAAACTCCTTTGTAAAAAGCCCCTCGCCCGGGCCAAAGGGATCTGTTGAATCAACTATTATAATGTCGTATTCATCCTCATATTTTCTTATATATTTAAGCCCGTCCTGATAGTTTACATGAACACGCGGATCGTCAAAAGAGCACGCTGTTGAAAGATCGGAAGAGCGTCG
>JAIRUF010000130.1 GCA_031254555.1 Oscillospiraceae bacterium
GTGACTTTGCGCAAGTGAGTATACTAAAACCAAGGGAATCAATTATGAATACAATAAGCGTTGCGGGCAGCCACGATCCCCTGATTGACGAGATTGCGGACATTATAAAGCAGAGATGGCAAAGCATCGAGGTTGCGTCCTCACATGTCGGCAGCATGGGCGGAATAATGGCCGTTAAACGCTCTGAGGCCCAAATGGGGGGAATCCACCTGCTTGACAGCAACACAGGGCAGTATAATCTGCCCTATTTGGAAAAGTATTTTCCAAATGGAGGCGTCGTTTTAATCGAGGGCGTTAAGCGGATTCAGGGGATAATGGTTAAAAGAGGCAACCCTTTGGGGATTCGCGGGTTTACAGACCTAAGCGCTCGTGGTATATCATTTGTGAACAGGCAAAAGGGATCCGGAACAAGGATACTATTTGACTATCTGTGTGAGGAAAACCATATGGATTCAGAAAAAATTTACGGCTATCAGCGCGAGGAATACACCCACACGGGCGTTGCGGCCCAAATAGCCGCAGGCACTGCCGATGCGGGGCTTGGCATTTTTTCCAGCGCAAAAATATACGGCCTTGATTTTATACCTGTAGGCCATGAGGAATATGATATACTGGCCGACAAAGAGTCCCTGTCATACGATAAGGTCAAAAAGTTTATAGAAGTTTTACACAGCGGTCAGCTAAAGCGTCGGCTTTGTGAGCTTGGAGGATATGAAGTTACAAATCCCGGCACAATTAAAAAGGAGCTGTAATTTATGAGTAAAGAACTTTCTCATCTGGACGCATCCAAAAACGCCGTAATGGTGGACATCGGGCACAAAGAGCCGTCAAGGCGAATTGCGGCGGCTCAAAGCATTGTAACTATGCAAAAGGAAACTCTTAAAAAAATAATAGAAGGTCATGTCCCTAAGGGGGACGTTATCTCCTGCGCGCGTATCTCCGGCATAATGGCGGCCAAAAAAACAAGCGATATTATCCCGATGTGCCACCAGATCCCGCTTGAGAAAGTAAGCGTTGACTTTGAAATTTTAAACGACGAGCAGATAAAAATTACGGCAACCGCCATGTGCACTTATAAAACCGGCGCCGAAATGGAGGCGCTGACAGCCGCAAGTACAGCGGCGCTTACAATATACGATATGTGTAAGGCCGTTGATAAGGCCATACGGATCGACGATATTTATCTCTTGTCCAAACAGGGCGGCAAATCCGGAACTTACCGCCGGGAAGAGGGTATATGATGAAAATTGAGGGACTCTTTTTTAAGACAAAAAGCGGGGACAACAGCCCGCAAAGCCTTACGCTTATAAAAGATTTTGGAATATCCGGCGACAAATATGCCGGCAAAAATGACAGGCAGGTTTGCCTGCTTGATTTAAGTGCCGCCCAAAGCGCCGAGACAACAGACGGCCTGTGTACAAAAAGGTTTACAGGAAACCTTTTGACAAGCGGCCTTGACTACAAAACAGTTAAAACGGGGGATAAATATCTTATTGGAGGCTGTGAAATAGAGATCGTGCAAACAGGCAAGAAATGTTACCCCCAGGAGTGCCCGCTTTTACTTGCCGGAACCTCGTGCTCTTTGCCCGGAAAATGCGCCTTTGCCAAAGTTATAAGCGGCGGGACAATCAACGTTTATGATGAAATTGTAAAAAAAGGAGAAAGCTTATAAGCTTTCTCCTTTTTTTAAGCGGCGTCTAAGAAGTTTTCATCGGCTCAATACCTTCACGCGGTCTTTACCACTCGATAACCGCAAAATCCTTGGCGTACAATATAAAAGGCCCATGAAAACACGGACCAGTTTTAGTGATCAATAAAACCTGAACACGGCTACAACTTTGCCCAAAACGGCAATTTCATCTGCAATAATCGGCTCATACTCATCATTTTCAGGCTGGAGCCTAAAGTGGCCGTTTTCCTTGTAAAAGGTTTTTACCGTGGCCTCATCCTCTATCATAGCGATGACCATATCGCCATTTGATGCCACAGGCGTTTTTTCAGCGATGACAATATCCGCGTCCAAAATCCCTGCGTTTATCATACTTTCCCCTCGCACCCTCAGCGCAAATAAAGGCTTATCCCTTGACGTTTTGCCGGAGTAGGGGATGTACCCCTCCACCTGCTCCACCGCAAGGATCGGCTTCCCCGCAGTTACTGTGCCGACAAGCGGCACGCTGGTAATGTTTTCAGACTGCCCTAAAAGCCGAATAGACCGCTTTAAAAGAGGATCCCTTTGTATATACCCTTCCCGTTCAAGCGCGTCTAAGTTCACCTGGACCGAGGATGTGGATTTAAGCCCAACCGCGGCTCCTATCTCCCTTACCGAGGGCGGAACTCCGTCCTGCGTGCGCTCCATTAAAAATTCGTATATCCTTTGCTGAGTGTCATTGATCTTGCCCATATTTACCACCTCATCCGTAAGAAATACTAGCGTTTAATTTATTTTATACGCATTATAACACAACATGTCTCAAAAAGCAAACATTTGTTTGCAATCCGTGTTTACTTTCGTCTCTGGCGCACACAGAGCATGTTGATTTCTTTATTTGGGTATGAGCTTTATAATAAACAATCAAAAGAATTTATACTTTACACAATGAGGTGATATTATGAATTTTAGAAAAGCTGACAAAAACGATATTCAACAGCTTGTTAAATATCGTATGAGACAATTGGCCGATGAGGGGGCATCTCCCGTCTATGACATAAGCCATGAGTTGTCCGACTATTTTACATCACACATATCGGACGGTTCTTTTATTTCCTGGCTTGCTGTAGATGGTGAGGAAATTGTTGCGACAAGCGGAATTTGCTTTTATCAACTTTTGCCGACATATTCAAATCCTACCGGGCGGGTTGCGTATGTTACCAATATGTATACTTTGCCTGAATACCGAAGGTGTGGCATTGCGTCGCACTTACTTCACCTTGTGGTTGATGAAGCGCACAAACATGGATATAAACTTATAAGGCTGCACGCGTCGGCTGCCGGAAAATCCATCTACAGGAAAAGAGGGTTTACCGACACCGGCGATTTTATGTCAATGATGTTATGACGGCGAGTATACCTCAGCAAGAAAAAGACAACCGGCCCATATGGGCCGGTTGTCT
>JAIRUF010000008.1 GCA_031254555.1 Oscillospiraceae bacterium
GGCCTCATCAGGCGTTCACTCAAACGGATTCTCGCTTGTAAGGAAGCTCTTTGACGCAGACAAAGAAACCGCCTTAAAGATGTACTCAGACTCACTGGGCAAGACGTTGGGCGAAGAACTTTTAACACCAACAAAAATTTATGTAAAGCCGGTTTTAGAGCTTATGTCTAAAATAGATGTGAACGCGATATCCCACATAACCGGCGGCGGATTTTATGAAAATATTCCAAGAATGCTCAAAGACGGAACAAATGCCGTGATAGAGAGGTCAAAAATAGATATACCGCCTGTCTTTGAGCTGATTCAAAGTAAAGGCGTATGTGAGCGTGACATGTTCAATACATTCAATATGGGTGTTGGGCTTTGTATAGCAGTTCCTGCCGAGCAGGCGGATGAAGCGTGCCGCATACTGAATGAATGCGGGGAAAAGGCAAACATAATCGGCGAGATTAAAGCAGGCCGGAGGGAAGTGGATATATGCTGAATATTGCTGTTCTTGTTTCAGGCGGCGGCACTAACCTTCAGGCGCTTATAGACGCTAAGAGTGAGGGCAGGATAAAAAACGGTGATATAAAGCTTGTTATATCCGGCAATAAAAATGCGTTTGCGCTAAAAAGGGCGGAGGATGCCGGCATAAAAACGGCCGTATTCGAAAGGAAATCTTTTAAAGACATCAAAGAGCATAACACTGCTATGATAGAAGAGCTTAAGAGTTATGACATTGATTTAATAGTTCTTGCGGGTTATTTATCAATACTTGGCAGGGAGTTTACGGAAAAATATAAAAATATGATAATAAATGTCCATCCGTCGCTGATACCGTCGTTTTGCGGCGATGGATTTTACGGTTTAAAAGTGCATGAGGCGGCTCTTTTAAAAGGTGTTAAAGTAACAGGAGCCACGGTACACTTTGTAAATGAGGTAACGGACGGCGGACCGATTATCTTGCAAAAAGCAGTGGAGGTAAAAAGCGGAGATACCCCGGAATTGCTCCAAAAGCGAGTTATGCGCAGCGCGGAGTGGGAACTGCTCCCCAGGGCCGTTTCACTTTTTTGTGACGGCAGAATCAAAGTGGATGGCAATAAAGTGATAATTTTATAATGCAGAAATATGTTGTTCGGCTAAGGAATAAAAACTTGTGAGAGGATAAGCTTAAAATGGAGATAACAGACATCAAGGATGAATTAATGTTTAACCCGTATCCTGGCAGAGGTATTATAATAGGCAAAGGTCAGGACGCAAAACAGGCAGTTATAGCCTATTTTATTATGGGCAGGAGCGAGAACAGCAGGAACAGGATTTTTGCACAGTCGGATCACGGGATAAAAACTCAGGCCTTTGACCCTGCAAAGCTTGTGGATCCATCGCTTATCATTTATTCGCCGGTAAGGGTTTTAGGAAGCCAAACCATTGTTACAAACGGCGATCAGACCGATACGGTATACGACTTTTTAAAGCGGGGCGAAACGTTTGAGAAAGCGTTGAGAACAAGGACTTTTGAGCCGGATGCGCCAAACTTTACGCCGAGGATTTCAGGCATTGTATGTACGGACAAAGAGTTTAGCTACAAGCTTTCTATCCTTAAAAGCGCGTGCGGCGAGCCATCGTCTTCTCAGAGGTTTTTCTTTGAATACAGTGAACCCAAGAGCGGACAGGGACACTTTATTCACACATATAAATGTGACGGCGACCCAATTCCGTCTTTTGAGGGGGAGCCTAAGCTTGTAGAGATAAAAGGGGACATTGAAGAATTCTCCAATCTTTTGTGGTACAGTCTGAATGACTCCAATAAAGTCTCTCTTTTTGTGAGGTTTATAAACCTTGAGACAGGGGAGTACGAAACGAAGATAATAAATAAAAACGTGCGTTAAAGAGGTAATGAATATGAATGAGTTTTTACTTAAGTATGGGTGCAATCCAAATCAGGCGCCGTCAAGAATCTTTATGTCAAACGGGGAAAACCTGCCAATCGAGGTGTTAAACGGACGCCCCGGATATATAAATTTTTTGGACGCCTTTAACAGTTATCAGCTTGTAAGAGAGCTTAAAACCGCCACAGGTATGGCCTCTGCCACATCGTTTAAGCATGTAAGTCCGGCGGGGGCTGCTATTGGCACTCCTTTAAGCGATACTCTTAAAAAGATATATTTTGTGAACGATTTAGAGCTTTCTCCGCTTGCGTGCGCATACGCAAAGGCGAGAGGGGCCGACAGGATGTCGTCATACGGAGATTTTATAGCGCTGTCAGATGTCTGCGATTTGCCCACAGCCAGATTGATACAGCGCGAGGTATCAGACGGGGTAATAGCACCGGGTTTTGATCCGGAAGCTTTGGAGATTTTAAAGTCTAAGAGAAATAAAACATTTAATGTAATTAAAATTGATGATGGATATATTCCGGATGAAATTGAAATCAGAAAAGTGTACGGTATCACATTTGAGCAGGGGCGCAGCAACCTTTTAATAGATGAAAAAATGCTTGAAAATGTTGTGACACACGCAAAAGATTTAACGGACAGTGCCAAACAGGATCTTTTAATCTCCCTTATAACGCTGAAATATACCCAGTCAAACTCGGTGTGCTATGTGAAAGACGGTCAGGCGATAGGGGTTGGAGCTGGGCAGCAGTCAAGGATACACTGCA
>JAIRUF010000039.1 GCA_031254555.1 Oscillospiraceae bacterium
GCAGATACCGCACTCTTTAAGACCGCAAATGCGCATAAGGTCGACGGTGGCCTCAGTGTGTCCGGGTCTTTGCATAACCCCGTTCTCCTTGGCTATCAGCGGAAACATATGTCCTGGCCGCCTTAGGTCGGAAGGCCTTATGCCGTCCAGAGTACATTTTATGGCGGTAGTTGAGCGCTCTGCCGCGGATATACCAGTCGTTGTGTCAACATGGTCAATACTCTGTGTAAAAGCGGTTTCGTGGTTGTCGGTATTGTTTACAACCATTTGGGTAAGTTCTAGCTGTTCACCCAGCTGTTTGCTCATAGGCATACATATAAGACCCTTGCCGTAAACAGCCATAAAGTTTATGTTTTCAGTTGTGGCAAACTGCGCGGCACATATGAAATCGCCTTCGTTTTCCCTGTCTTCATCATCTGTTACGATAACGATCTTGCCCTGTTTTAAATCTAAAACGGCCTCGTCTATTGTGTTGAATCCCATAATTTAAACTCCTTTAAAACCCACAGTTATTTAAAAAATCTTGCGATAAGATACTGCCGGTATTTGTTTTGTTGTTTAAAGCTAATTTTTCTACGTATTTGCCGATTATATCGCACTCAAGGTTTACGACACCGCCAACTCTTCTAAATTGCAGATTGGTATTTCCTATTGTGTGCGGAATGACGGACACCTTAAAAGATCCGTTTAGCACCTGGGCAATGGTCAAGCTGATTCCGTTAATGGCGATAGAGCCTTTTTCAACGCAATACCTTAAAACTTGCGGGTTTGCTTTTATTTCAAACCAATAGGCATTGTCGTCTTTTTTTATATCTATGATTTGTCCGGTTGCGTCTATATGGCCGGAAACAATATGTCCGCCAAATCTGCCGTTTACAGGCATAGCTCTCTCAAGATTAACTAAATCGCCTTGACGGTAAGAGAGAAAACCGCTTCTGTTAAACGTCTCGTTCATAATATCGGCGCTCATAATATTGCCTGAAAATTGGCTTGCAGTCAGGCATACGCCGTCCACAGCTATGCTGTCTCCAAGAGACAGATCTTCAAATATTTTTGAGGCCTTTATTTTTATAACGGAGGCCTTAGGTCCTCGGCTTATGGAAGTAATCTCACCTATTTCTTCAACAATTCCAGTAAACACATCGTCACCTCACAGCGTATTCAATTAATATGTCATCTCCGAATTTTGTGAACTTAGGGTCTGCAAGCTTTACAGCGCTGTGTATCCTTGATATTCCAAGCCCTCCTATGGCGGTCTGAGCGCCCGAGCCGCCCAAAAGCTTTGCGCCGATGTATGCGTAAACCTTATTTACATGCCTGCTTTCAATAACCGAATAATTCAGAGTCGGACCTCCCTCAACTAGTATACTGTCAATATCCATTTTCCGAAGTTTTTTAAATAGGTCTGAAATATTCACATGATTGTTGACGGAAGACACATTTAGCACCTGGCAGCCCAAAAGTTCAAAATCCTCTTTCTTCTGCTTATCACTGCTGCATGTAGCTATAATTGTCCTTATTTTTTTTGCACTTTTGATGATTGCGGATTCTTTCGGTATCCGCAAAGTTGTGTCACAGATTATCCGTATCGGATTCCGTGCTTTTGGGATACGGCAGGTTAAAAGTGAATCGTCCGCAATGACTGTATCCACGCCAACCATTATGGAGCTGTAGATATTTCTCAGCCCATGAACGTGTTTGCGAGCCTGCTCATTTGTTATCCATTTGGATTGGTTTGCAGTGGTTGCGGTTTTACCGTCTAAAGTCATTGCAAATTTAAGGGCTACAAACGGCGTGTTGTTTTTGATGTAGTGAAAAAATACCTCGTTTAGCTGTTCGCACTCCTCCTGCATAATCCCGGTAGTTACGGAAATGCCGTGTTCGCGAAGTATTTGAATTCCTTTTCCGGCAACGATAGGGTTCGGGTCGCCGCAGCCTATATATACGGATTTGATTCCGACATCTATTATTGCCTGTGTGCACGGAGGGTTTTTCCCGAAGTGAGAGCACGGTTCAAGAGTCACATACATCTCAGATCCTGCCGGATCTTGCGTACAGTTGGAAAGCGCGTTTGCTTCCGCATGGGGATTGCCGTACGCCTCATGATATCCCTCCCCTATGACCTGGCCGTCTTTTACTATTACAGCGCCGACCAATGGATTGGGACTGACATGTCCGTGACCTCTCTGAGCAAGTTCTATAGCGCGACTCATATACTGACTTGACATTAAACTCTCCCCCCAGGGCATGTTGTGGATCCCGCATTCATCTATCACTTTGCCGGATATTGCAATACACTTTAAATCAACAACTGCCATCAACCCTGCTTTGCGCCTTGTGGCACACAAATCAAAATGTAAAGACGCGGCCAAGGAAAAAACAAAAGACCTTAAAATAACTTCAAGGACTTTTACAAAAAAAACTCTGGCTGTTAAAAACCAGAGCAAATACAAAAACTTGTATCTTCTTTCATCCAGACTATACTGTCGGCTTCGGAATTGCACCGAATCAACCTTGCGGTTCGTGGGCTTTACCACCGGTAGGGAATTTAACCCTGCCCTGAAGATCTTATTTAAATTTAATTAATTATAACAGTTAAAAATTTTTTCGTCAAGTATGAGCTAAAATTTGGAGTGTTCAAGTGCCATAAGTTTTGAACGGAGCATGATATTTTTATGAGAGAATGTCGGTGCGTTTACCGGGAAATATTTTAAGTGACGCCGACTGAAGATTTCTTCGCAGTTAAAGATCAGTCGGCCTTTGCAGCAATGCTACCGTCTCCACATGATTGGTCCTTGGGAACATGTCAACAGGTGTTACGCTCATGGTCTTATACTGCAGTGTGCTGAATATATGGCAGTCACGGGCAAGTGTTGCCGGATCGCATGAGATATAAACCACCTTTTTGGGCTGCATTTGAGCAATGGTGGATATCAAATCTTTAGAGAGTCCTTTTCGCGGTGGATCCATTAAAACGACATCCGGGCAACCCCCCTGATCTTTAAGTTTTGAAACATAGGCGGACGCGTCTGCACAGATGAATTCAGCGTTTTCAATTCCGTTTATCGCAGCGTTTTGAGCAGCATCTAAAACGGCGTGTTCATTGATTTCTATCCCAACTAAACGCTTTATATGCCGCGCCATTGTAAGGCCTATAGTACCGGTGCCGCAATATAAGTCTATTACAATATCCTCTTTTGAAAGCTGTGCGTACTGACGGGCCTTTAAATACAGCTTTTCGGTCTGCTCAGTGTTTACTTGATAAAAGGATAGAGGAGAGATTTTAAATTTGTATCCGCACAGGATATCAGTAATATACGGCTGACCCCATAAAAGTTTGCACCTATCCCCCAGTATGACGTTTGTTTCATCTTTATTTATGTTTATTAGAAAGCCCTTCAAGTTTGGCAGTTGTGTTTTGAGCATATCCGCTAAGTGAGTATCAAAGGGCAATGTTTCGCCGTTTATTACGGCACAGGCAAGGACCTCACCTGTGCTTGGCGCTTGGCGCAGATAAATGTGCCGAAGCAATCCTGTGTGAGTATTTTCGTTGTAGACGGATATGTTGTATTTAAGTATCCATTTCCTGAAAACTTCAACGGCCTGTGTAAACTCGTCTGGCTGAAGCAGGCATTTTTGCGAATCTATAATTCGATGGCTGCCGTTTGCATAAAATCCTACCTTTAAGACACCGTCAAACCCAACGGGATACTGAGCTTTGTTCCTGTAAAACTTTGTGCGGCCGGCCTTTATTATCTCTTGAGGGGTTATATCTATGTGGGCTATGCGCAAAAACGCGTCCTGTACCTTTTGGTATTTCAGCCTGCATTCCGCATCATATGAAATGTGCCTGAATGAGCACCCGCCGCACTGCGGAAATACAGGGCATTCGGGGTCTATCCTGTCTTTGGACGGGGATAAAATTTTGTGCACTTTAGCGATCGCGTAATTTTTATACACTTTGATTACGTGGCATATTACATGGTCTCCCAAAGCGGTGTTGCCGACAAAGACGGCCATGCCGCCAATATTCCCGACACCGCTGCCCTGAGCGGTTATTCCGTCTATATACAGCTCAATTTTTTGATTCTTTTTTAGATTCAAGATTTTCACTTCCTATATTGATAATCGATAAGAGGGAGGCAAACGGTTGTCTGTAAAGGGCGGCTAATACTGCGGGGCGCAGCCCCGCACCCCCGCGTTCCGCGGGGGCCATGGGGGGGCCACCCCCCATTGGGTATTAGCCGTGTGCCAGATAATCATAGAATTGCAGTGTGTAAAACTGTGAGAATCGCCAATTGATAGTCTGTAAAAAGCTTGCTGACAATCATTTTTTGTAAACCTTGCTCACTTGCCCTGCCGCCATTTTAGTGTTATTATAAATATAATTTTCCATAACCGTTAAAGACGATTTATATAGACCGGGATAAAGAGTAAAAACGCAGTGCCTTAAAGACTTTTGTAAAGGATACTGCTGGCAAAGTCCGGGAGCTACGCTTACGTAGATAATAATTATACTTGATAAAAATTATAACAGCAACTATAAAAAGGAAAGTTAAGGGGATTTTAAAATGTGGTATCATATAGCGCCTAATGCGTGGGCGGATGTTTTTGCTTTGCCGGCCCAGATCGTTGACAATCATATAAAAATGGCGAGCGGCGCGCAGCTTAAAGTTCTCCTATGGATAGTGAGGCACAACGCGGAAAACTTTGATTTAAATGATATATCAAAGGCCATAGGACTTTCGGCTGAAGATATTAAAGACAATGTTCAATACTGGGTGGAGTCCGGCATAGTTTGCTGCGGCAGTGAAGACTTAAAAATCCTCGAAAAACCGGAACCTTATAAAGACCATAAAGAAATTAGTAAAAAGCAAGAAAACGGCCCCCAAAAGCAACTGGAACCGCTGCCTGATATCACCCCGACTTACGAGCAGGTGGCCTCCCGAATAGAGGAGTCGCAAGAGCTTAAATATTTGTGTTTGGAGACGCAGATCAAACTGGGCAGGACAATAGGGTACGATACGCAGGCGCTGCTTTTGATGGCGCATGATAATTATGGTTTGCCGGCAGAGGTGATACTGACCATTATAGAATACGCGGTGTCTTTGGGGAAAACCTCAAAAGCTTACATGGCAAAGGTTTTCAAAGACTGGGGAGAGCGCGAAATCGACACATTGGAAAAAGCGGACGAACAGCTGCAACGTATTTGCGAGGATCAAACGAGGTGGAAAAAGTTTGCAGGTCTATTTAGTTTTGACCCGCCTAAGTTTACCGATAAAAGATCGCAGTATCTAAGGGAATGGAACAAAACTTTAGGCTTCACGCTTGAAATGATATTCACAGCATATGAAGAGACGCTAAATAAAATAAATAAAATAAACTTTGCATACACGGATTCTATTTTAAAAAGCTGGCATGAACAAGAATTTAAAACCCCTGACGATGTGCTTAAAGCGCAGCGTGAGAGGTTAAAGCAATATAAGGCAGATTCAACCACGAGTAAAAATAGCGGCAAAAAAGCTTCTTATGACTGGTCTAAATATGAGAAAAAGGCAAACGGACCCATAGAATTTAAGAGGAGAAAAGGCTAATGGCATACAGTGAACATATAGTTCAAAAGGCGAAAAAAGAAATAAGCCGAAGAAGGCAGTACGCACAGCAGCAGGCCGAGGGAAGAAAAGCGGAGCTTGTATCGGTGTGCCCTCAGCTTGAACAGATAGATACAGAGCTCTCAAAGGCGGGGCTTCAGGCAGTCAAAGCAATCGGCATGGGGGCAAGCGCTGTAGAATATATAGAAAAACTTGCAGAGAAGAATTTATTTTGTTAAAATAT
>JAIRUF010000123.1 GCA_031254555.1 Oscillospiraceae bacterium
AAGAGGTTTTAAACGAAGCTTTTAAAATGTGCGACAGCGACAAGGCGCGTGCCTCGCTTAGTTATTTAAGAGACGTGTTTAACAGGTTGTCACAACTGGAGCTTGACGCGAAGATAAATATTGATTTAGGTCTTGTGCACAGGAACAGTTACTATACCGGAGTTGTATTCAGAGGTTATATAGAGGGTTCTGGCATAACCGTTTTAACAGGGGGCAGGTATGACAGCCTGATGGATGAGTTTGGATATCCTCTTGAATCGACTGGCTTTGCCGTAGATGTGGATGTTTTAGCTACGGCTATGCTCTCACGGGGAGAGGTAAGGAAGTCAAAACCGGCCGATATCCTGGTTTTTGGACAGGACGGGTACGAGGTTCACGCCCTTAAATATATAAGCGAGCTTACGCAAAAGGGCTTTATCTGCGAAAACAGCACACTTAGCACCGAAGAAGAATCCTTAAATTACGCTAAACTTAAAGGGATAAAGAGGATGGTTACAGTTTGCGGTGATAAGATAAAAGAAAAAAAGGTATAAAAGGTGAAAATTATGCGTCCTATAAGAATTGCTTTAACCAAGGGCCGGCTTGAAAAAAGGACAGTTAAATTATTTGAGTCAATAGGATTTGACTGCAAACAGCTCATAAATAAAGGCCGCAGGCTTATTTTACCGGTAGAGAGTTATGAGGTTGTACTTGCAAAAGCCGCGGATGTAATTACATATGTGGAAAACGGAGTCTGTGATATTGGAATTGTCGGTAAGGATACAATTGCAGAATATGGGCACAGTTTTTATGAGGTGCTGGACTTGGGGTTCGGCAAGTGCAGATTTGCTCTTGCGGGCAAAAAGGGAGTGGATTTTTGGAGCGGTTATAATGCAAAATGCATAGCCACAAAATACCCCAATATAGCAAGGCAGTTCTTTGAGAAAAAAGGCATGGATGTAAAAGTCATAAAGATAGAGGGTTCGGTTGAATTGGCTCCGCTGTTAGGTCTTACGGACGCTATAGTGGATATAGTTGAAACAGGAGCGACCCTTAAAGAAAATGGACTTGAGATAATAGAGGAGATAATGCCTATATCGGCAAGGGTAATCGTGAATATGGCCAGTATGAAACTGAGAAAAAATGAAATTGAAAACTTGCTGCTTGACATAGAGGTAGCAAAGGAGGTAGGGATATGATTGAGGTAGTAAAGGAAGACGGCTTTTCTGAAATAGAGCTGATCAAAAGTCTTAAACTGCGCAGCGGCGAGATTGACCGTAAAGTAAGCCTGGTTGTCAGCGATATTATAAATAACGTAAGGCTAAACGGAGACGACGCGGTTTTGGATTATACCGTTAAGTTTGACGGTAGAGCGCCAAATTGTTACGAGGTACCAAAGGATGAAATAGACGCCTGCGTCAAAACTGCGGACTCAGAGTTTGTTTTGGCTCTGTTAAGGGCCGCTGATAACATAAGGGATTTTCATGAACGCCAAAAACAGCAAAGCTGGCTTGATGCAAAGAAAAACGGCGTCATACTCGGCCAAAAGGTAAGGGGGCTTAAAAGGGTCGGCATATATGTTCCGGGCGGTACGGCAGCTTACCCTTCAACGGTTTTAATGAATGCGATACCCGCTAAAATAGCAGGGGTAGAGGAGATAATAATGGTAACGCCGCCGCTAAGTGACGGCACCGCCAATAAAAATATACTAGCGGCCGCGTCAATAGCAGGGGTGGACAGAGTGTTTTTAGCGGGAGGCGCACAGTCTGTGGCGGCTCTGGCTTACGGAACGAAACGCATACCAAAGGTGGATAAGATAGTTGGTCCCGGCAACATATATGTTGCCATCGCTAAAAAACTTTTATACGGCACTGTGGACATAGACATGATAGCCGGTCCCAGCGAGATTCTCATTGTGGCAGACGAAAAGGCAAATCCGGAATTTATCGCGGCTGACATGTTGTCTCAGGCGGAGCACGATGTGCTTGCAAGTTCTATCCTTTTAACGACAAGCCAGGAAATTGCGGATAAAACAGTCGAGCATTTAAAAGTTCAGTTGGAAACTCTTTCAAGAAAAGATATAGCCGAGAAATCACTTAAGGATTTTGGGGCTGTCATCATCTGTTCAAACATGGATAGAGCTGTAAGCCTTGCCAATGACTTTGCACCGGAACACATCGAGATGTGCGTTGAAAATCCCCTTGAGTACATTGAAAAGATAGATAACGCGGGGTCTGTATTCTTGGGCGACTATTCCCCGGAACCGCTGGGAGATTATTATGCCGGGCCGAACCATGTGCTGCCCACAAGCGGCACTGCAAGGTTTTTCTCACCGTTATCAGTTGACAGCTTTGTAAAAAAATCCAGCTTTATTTATTATACAAAAAAGGCCTTAAATGAAGCGTCGCAGGACATAATTAACCTTGCGCAAAAAGAGGGGCTTGACGCGCACGCGAGATCCGTAAGGGTAAGGCTGTGACACTGAAAGAAGGATAAAATCAATGGCATTTAAACTAAATGAGAAGATAAAAGACTTAAAGCCGTATGATCCGATTTGCGGTGAGTACGAGGTAAGACTTGACTCAAACGAGTCGTTCATACTACCGCCGCAGGATATAAGAGAGAAGATTTTAAAAGCTTTGCAAAAGGTTGATCTTAACCGGTATCCGGACAGTAAGGCTACAGAGGTGTGCGCAGAGTTTGCAAGGTTGTATGATCTTGCGCCAGACCTTGTTGTGGCTGGGAACGGTTCCGATGAGCTCATCTCGGTTATCATGACCGCATTTTTGCAAAAGGGCGACAAAGTCGTGACTTTAAAGCCGGACTTTTCAATGTATAACTTTTACGCGGGCCTTATTGAGTGCAAATGCATTGAAGTGGAAAAAGACGAGAACTTTAAGGCAGACTTTGACCTTGTTATAAAAACTGTGAATGACTGCAATGCAAGGGCCGTGATCTTTTCGAACCCCTGCAATCCCACTTCGGTTGGATTTTGTGCGCAGGATATCCGCAGACTTATAAAAAATACAAAGGCACTTATTGTACTCGATGAGGCCTATATGGATTTTTGGGATCAGTCACTTTTAGGTGAAGTTGAGGAGTATGATAATCTTATAATCCTTAAAACCTGTTCAAAGGCTTTGGGGTTTGCCGCAGTAAGGCTTGGTTTTTCAGTGTCAAACAAAAGAATAGCGGACATAATAAGAGCGGTTAAATCGCCGTATAATGTAAACTCGCTTACCCAGGCCGCAGTTGTAGCGCTGCTGGGTGAAAAACAATATATAAACGACTGCAACAAAAGAATCAGGGAGTCCGTTAAGCATTTATATACAGAGCTTAAAGGTGTGCAAGGAGCTTTAAACGATAGAATTAAAGTGTTTAAAACGAATACAAATTTTGTTCTTGTCAAAACGGATCAAAACGAAGAGTTGTTTGAATATTTAAAGAGCAGCAGTATTATTGTCCGTAAGTTCAGGGGCTTTGTAAGAATAACGGCAGGCAGCAAGGATGAGAACGCACTGCTTATATCAAAGTTTAAAGATTATTATAAGGTGGGATAAAACATTGAGGATGTCACAACAGAGCAGGAAGACCAAGGAAACAGATGTAAAAATAACTTTAAATCTGGACGGCGGAGATGTTGAGATAAGTACGGGCATAGGTTTTTTTGACCACATGTTGACAGCGTTTGCCGTGCATGGCGGATTTGGACTATGCGTCAAATCTATGGGGGACCTTAATGTTGACGCGCATCATACAGTTGAGGATGTAGGCATAGTTTTAGGCAAGGCGCTCTCAGATGCCCTTGGAGACAAGGGCGGGATCACCCGTTACGGCAGTATGTTTATACCAATGGATGAGGCGATGGCACTTTCAATAGTGGATGTAAGCGGAAGGCCCTTTATCCTTTTCAGCGCTTTGTTCCCTCAGGAGAGGATAGGCGATTTTGACACATGCCTGTGCGAGG
>JAIRUF010000159.1 GCA_031254555.1 Oscillospiraceae bacterium
GTGAATAGTCGTCATCGCTGCTTTTTTTATATCGTTCACCCTCGTTTTGCTTTAAGACATTGTTGTATATTTCAATTTTCCGACTGTCATTAAAACTGTTTTCCGGCTTCGTCCTTGGCAGTTTTAGCTGCTCCTGCAAGAGCTGATCTTTAAAATTGCTTTTACTTGCAAGCTTTGATAAATCGACCTGCACAGGAACGTCTTTTTCAGTTATTGCGCTTTTTACGCAGTAATATACGGCGTCAAAGATTTTTTTACCGTTATCAAACCTTACCTCCGTTTTGGCTGGATGAACGTTTACATCCACACAGTCAAACGGCACATCTATAAAAAGCACGCACGCCGGAAATTTGCCCGACATTATAGAACCCTTATATCCCTGCTCCAAGGCTGCCATTATTGTTTGATTTTTTATAAGTCTGTTGTTTAAAAAGAAAAACTGCATACTGCGGTTTTGCCGGCTTGAAGAAGGCTTTGACACAAATCCGCTCACATTTACGCCGTTTAACTCATACTGGGAAGGCAAAAGATTTTGTGTGAACTCCTTGCCGTAAACGGCATAGACGGCCGACGATAGATCCCCGTCCCCCGGCGTCAATAAAACTTCTTTATCGTCCCTGATAAAGCGAATACTTACCTTCGGGTGCGAAAGGGCTATCTTGTCAACTATACCGCTGACAGCGTTGCCCTCAGACACATCTTTTTTTAAAAATTTAAGCCTTGCCGGCGTGTTGTAAAATATATCTCTGACCACGACCGTGGTCCCCTTGGGGCATCCGGCATCCTCTATCTCTAAAATAGAGGATCCCTCAACTGTGCACCTTGTGCCAATGTCTTCACTATTGGCCCTTGTCATTATCTCAGTTTTTGAAACGGCCCCAATTGAGGCCAAAGCCTCTCCCCTAAAGCCAAGGGTTCCGATTGCATTTAAATCATCCGCGTTTGAAATCTTGCTTGTCGCGTGGCTTAAAAAAGCCTTGGGTACATCTTCTCTCTCTATTCCTGTTCCATTATCGGTAACTCGTATGTATGTAATACCGCCGCGCTTTATTTCAACCGTTACAGCGCTGGCCATGGCATCTATAGAATTTTCCAAAAGCTCTTTTACCACAGAAGCAGGCCTCTCTACAACCTCGCCCGCCGCAATAAGCTCCGCTATATGCTTTGAAAGTACATTTATTTTAGGCAAAAATGATCACCCCCAAACTTTAACCATTTGCCTGTTTTACCAGATCATAGAGCTTTGCCAGCGCCTCAATAGGCGTCAGCGTATTTACATCTAGACTCTTTAGTTGATCCGCTATTTCATCGTTTTGATTTGACTGCATGGAAATTTGCATGTCGTCTCTTATCTTTGGCCTAGTCTTAGAACTTACGCTATCCCCACAAGTTTCAAGCTCTTGTAAAATTACTTTTGCACGGTTTACGACCGCCTTTGGAACACCTGCAAGTTTGGCCACCTCTATTCCGTAACTGCCGTCTGCTCCGCCGCGGACTATCCTCCTTAGGAAGATTATGTCGTCTCCCCTTTTTTTGCATGAGATATTATAATTTTTTATTCCCCTTACTTGCCCCTCCATCTCAGTCAATTCATGATAGTGGGTCGCAAATAAAGTTTTAGCGCCAAGCTTTTTGGGGTCACAAACAAACTCCAGAACCGCCTGCGCTATGCTCATACCGTCAAACGTGGATGTGCCCCTGCCTATCTCGTCCAAAATAATTAGGCTCTTCTTTGAGGCGTTGTTTAAAATATTTGCAACTTCGCTCATCTCAACCATAAATGTCGACTGACCGGAAGACAGGTCGTCACATGCGCCTATCCTTGTATAAACCCCATCTATAATTCCCATGGTTGCGGAGTACGCCGGCACAAAACTTCCTATCTGCGCCATTATTGCAATCACGGCAACCTGCCTTATATATGTTGATTTGCCTGCCATATTTGGCCCTGTTATCGTCGCCGCAGTATTTTCACCGCAGTCAAGCAGAGTATCGTTCGGCACGAACGGCAAGTCAAGCATAAGCTCGACAACCGGATGCCTTGCATCCTTCAGCTCTATTATGTCTGAATCATTTATGTGCGGGCAGATATAATTATTTGATACGGCAACTTTTGCCAGTGAACAAAAAACGTCAAGCTGGGCCAGAGCATGCGCGGTTTTTTGTATCCTTATAAGTTCTGCCGCAACAGATAAACGGACTGTATTGAATATCTCATATTCCAAATGAGCCATTTTTTCCTGCGCACTGAGTACCTTTGACTCAAGGTCTTTTAGTTCCTGAGTTATGTACCTCTCACAATTTGTAAGCGTCTGCTTGCGTATATAGTCGTCTGGCACAAGCGCCTTATATGAGTTTGTTATCTCTATGTAATATCCGAATACACGGTTATATCCTATTTTAAGTTTTTTGATCCCCGTTCTTTCCTGTTCCCTTTCCTGTATACCTGCTATAAAGCCTTTGCCGTCATTTACAATCATTTTCAGGTAGTTTAGTTCCTCGTTGAACCCGTCTTTGATCATGCCGCCCTCACGTACGGTAAAAGGCGGATCTTCAACAATTGAGCGCTCTATAACATCCAGCACATCTGTGAGCGGGTCCATGTCGTTCATCAGCTCGCACAACTTATTTGAAGAACAGTTCTGGAGCCTATCCTTTATGGGCTTTATAACCTCTATTGTCTGAGCAAGCGAGCGAAGCTCACGCGCATTTGCGCTGCCATATGATATTCTTGTCATCAATCTTTCTATATCATGAATTCCTGACATAAGCTCAATTGACTCCTCGCGCAACTGCGAGTTTTGTACAAGCTCCTCCACGGCGTTTTGTCTTTTCATTATCTGCGCACAGCTTACAAGGGGCTGTTCAATAAAGCTCCTCATCAGCCTTTTGCCCATGGCAGTTTTCGTCTTGTCAAGAACCCAGAGAAGTGAACCTCTTTTTTCGCGCGTCAGCATTGTCTCTGTAAGTTCTAAATTGCGCCTTGTAGCTGAGTCGAGCCGCATAAATTTGGCGTCACTGTAAAAATCAACTTCATAGACATTGCCAAGGTCAGTCTTTTGAACCTTATACAAATAATTAAGAGCTGCGCCCAAGGCGATGACGCCATGCTTGGTTATGCCCTGAGCCAGGCTTTGTATGTCATTTAAATGAAAATGCTTAAGCACCGTTTGATCGCATTTTTCCTCTAAGAACTCCTCTTCATCGAGGACTTCCATATTAAGCCCCTCACCTTTAGCAAAAAAGGCTTTGAGCTGCTGTTTGTCAATTGCCTCGCCGTTCATTATTACTTCCCGCGGTCCAAAACGCACCAGTTCTCCTATCACCTTTTCGTTTATATTTTTACCCTCAAATTCTGTTAGGTGAACTTGTCCGGTCGAGACGTCGATAAAGCAAACCCCCGCTTTCTCCGCAAAGATACTCAGGCAGGCAAGGTAGTTGTTTTTTGCCTCATCGAGCATATTGCTTTCGATCACAGTGCCGGGAGTTATAATTCTTATAACCTCACGGCGGACAAGACCTTTTGCCTCTGCCGGGTCCTGGGTTTGCTCGCATATCGCAACCTTGTAGCCGCAGCTTACAAGCTTTGCTATATAAGAGTCCGCGCTGTGGTACGGAACACCGCACATGGGTGCCCTTTCTTCTTGGCCGCAGTCCCGCCCTGTCAGCACAAGGTCCAACACTTTAGACGCCAATTTGGCGTCCTCAAAAAACATCTCATAAAAGTCGCCCAGACGGAAGAGCAATATGGTGTCCGGATACTGTTCTTTTACATTAAAATATTGCTTCATCATCGGAGTCATCTCAGCCATACTGCCACTTCCTTCCGGAGCTTTAAATAATTGTTAAACTAGCATCCGCCGCATGACGCACAGCCAGCCCCTTCGCAGTTATGCTCGTCTTCCTGCGGCGGCTCACATGTTGCCGGATCCTCTCCGTTTACACATAGATATAAAATCTGCATAAGGTAATTCATTAGCTTATCCAGCTCCTGACGCTTGATTTCATAATTGGCCATTTTATCATTTACCATAAGTGACGTGTATAGGTTTTGGAAATCCTGATCAAGTTTGCCCAACAACATCTGATCTGCATCTGCCTTTTCAGACTCTTTTTGGTACTCTTCACGCAGTTCGTTTATTTTGTCCATTAGCCCTAAAACTTCCTCATCGGCCTCACTTGCATTTTTGGCCTCGACAAACTCAAGATAACGCTGATCTTTTTGCACGACTGCTCCAAGCTGCCTTGTAATTTCGACTACATCCATAGTACAACTCTCCTTAAATTCGATTCATTTATTGACAAAATTGGAAAATTACCAACTCTATAAATGCTAAATCTGCCTTCCTTTCACTATCCATGTGAGCGGCTGTGTTACCTCAACATCACAAAAACTACCTATGACATCTTTTTCGCCTTCAAACTCTATTATTATATTCCCGGATGTGCGCCCCGTAATCAGCCCGCTTTTGGCTCTGCCTTCGGCCAATACTCTATAGACATTCCCCTTCATCCGCCTTGTCCTATTCTGCGCGATTTTCTCCTGCATACTTATAAGAAGTGAAAACCACTTGGATTTTTCGCTTTTTGGAACGATGTCCTCAAAATCCGCAGCCTTTGTGCCCTCTCTCTTTGAATATATAAATGTAAAAAGCGATGTGAACTCGACCTCTTGAACCAGGCTTAACGTGTCACAAAACTCTTCATATGTCTCGCCCGGGAACCCAACAATAACGTCACTGGTAATTTCTATTCCCGGCATAATCTCCCTAGCCGTCTTAATAAGATTCAAGTAATGCTCCCTATCATAGCCCCTGTTCATTTGATTAAGGATCCGATCATTTCCGCTTTGAAAAGGCAGGTGGAGATGCTGTTCCACCTTTTCGCACTCTGCCATTGTTTGGAGAAGCTCCTTTGTGCAGTCCTTCGGATGGGATGTCATAAACCTTATTATAAAGTCACCGTCGATGCTGTTTATACTTTTAAGCAGTTGTGA
>JAIRUF010000029.1 GCA_031254555.1 Oscillospiraceae bacterium
TTTATCACGGGAGACTTTCAGTTTTTATTTAATGGTGAAACATGATTATGTAACTGATGAGACTGCAGGTTTTGCGAATTACACCATAGAGAAGATTCTTGTTTATTAAAACTGGTCTGTGTTTTGGGTGGTGTCTATACCCACCCAAAGCTGTTTCCTTTATATTGGAAGACAATGCATGTTTCGGCTTGTACTCAAAAAACTGTTGACTTTATAAATTAAATTTGATACAATTTAATCACACTAAATTGATAGGAGTGAACAAGTATGAAATTATATGAAATAAAGGTGAAGGACTCATACGGCAAGGAAGTAAGTTTATCAGAGTATGATGGCAAGACGCTTTTAATTGTCAACACCGCGACAGGCTGCGGATTTACGCCTCAATATGAGGGATTGCAGGATTTGTATGAAAAATATAAAGACAAAGGTTTTGAAATTTTAGATTTTCCATGCAACCAATTTGCCGAGCAGGCACCCGGCAGTGCGGAGGAAATAGGTGCGTTTTGTAAGTCGCGATACGGGATCACATTCCGTCAATTTGAAAAAGTTAATGTAAACGGCGCGGATGAAAGCCCAGTCTTTACTTATTTAAAATCACAAAAAGGCGGGGTTGGAACGAAGGAAATAAAATGGAATTTTACAAAGTTTTTAATAGACAAAAACGGAAATGTCATTGACCGTTTTGCTCCTGCAACCACTCCGAAGGCAATTGAGAAGAAGCTTGTTAAAGTATTATAAAGTCAGAGGAATCATAGATGAAGTATACATATAAGACAGAAAATACCTGCGCTACAAAGATAAGCTTTGAACTTCATGGAGACGTTGTTAGTAATGTTGAGTTCCAGGGAGGCTGTCCCGGCAATCTAAAGGCTATACAGAGATTTGTTGAGGGGTATACAGTAGATCAGATAGAGCAGGTGTGTAAAGGAAACATGTGCGGCAGAAGGCCTACGTCTTGTACGGACCAGTTAGCTGTTGCTGTACGCCAAGCATATGAGAGGAGCGGTGAATGAGTTTTGCAAATACCATATGATCCGCTAAAACTTGATAATCAGCTTTGCTTTCCGTTATATGTGTGTTCAAAAGAAATCGTAAAGCGATACAAACCTTTCTTAGATGAGATTGGGCTTACGTACACGCAATATATAACCATGATGGTTCTTTGGGAAGAAAAGTCAATCAATGTCAAATCATTGGGGAAACGACTGTATCTTGATTCGGGTACTCTTACTCCATTGCTCAAAAAATTGGAGAATCAAGGGCTTTTAAACAGGGAAAGGGACCCAAAGGACGAGCGCAATCTTATAGTGACGCTCACGCAAAAGGGAGTAGATCTTAAAAAAGCGGCAAAAGGCATACCGGATAAAGTAAGGCAGTGCGTCCAATTATCTGCTAAAGACATTATAAAACTATATAGAATATTGCATAAGATTTTAGACGGGATTGAAGAAAATAGCTCTTAATAAAATAGCAGACCAAACTTAACTTACCGGTTTGGAATGATTTTCTTTCAATTATTAAATGCCTAAAACGTATATGTAAAAAGCTCTGCTTTCCAAATAAAACAGCGCACCTGACACGGTGCGCTGTTTTACATTTATAATTTTAATATTCAATATAGGTGGCATGTTCATACCTGCATAAGTGAAGATGTATACAATGTGATTTTACAAAATGTGTTTGTCTTATATGAGAGTGGATGGTACCGTCAAACTTTGTCTGTCTTAATTTACCTCACGGCTTCTTTTTATCTTGCAGCAATAAAAAAGAAGCTGTCTGAGACAACTTCTCGATGTTTTAATAAAATTTTATACCGCGCGTGTAACCTTACCGGAACGTAAGCAACGAGTGCAGACGTGCACTCTACGCGGAGACCCATTAACGATTGCTTTGACCCTTTTTACATTGGGCTTCCATGTTCTGTTAGAACGTCTATGAGAGTGGGAAACAGCAATTCCGAAAGAAACATCCTTGCCACAGAATTCACATTTTGCCATTTGTCAGCACCTCCTTTTTAAGATAACAGACATATACTATCAAATTTGTGTGGAAAATGCAAGTATTTTTTATTTATAGACAATTTTTATTTTACTATTGATTTTTATTATAATCTAATATATAATTGTTGCATAACGAACATTTGTGCTTATTATGAGTTTTGTCATTGGAGGAATTAAAAGTGTCTGAAAATAAGAAAAAGGCTTTGGATACAGCTCTTTCGCAAATAGAAAAGAAATACGGCCAAGGTGCGGTTATGAGACTGGGCCAAAATGACGGCTTTAGCGTTGCCTCCATTTCAACAGGCTCGATTGCTTTAGATGCGGCTACTGGGGTAGGCGGTTTGCCGCGCGGCAGAATGGTGGAGATTTACGGCCCTGAATCATCGGGCAAAACCACCTTGGCTCTTCATGTTGTGGCACAGGCGCAAAAAATAGGCGGAGAGGCTGCGTTTATCGACGCGGAGCACGCGCTTGACCCTGTATATGCATCAAATTTGGGGGTGGATGTAGAGTCGCTTTTGGTATCTCAGCCGGATAATGGCGAGCAGGCTCTTGAAATAGCCGAAGCTTTGGCAAGGTCCGGGGCGCTTGACGTTATTGTAATAGACTCTGTTGCAGCACTTGTCCCAAGAGCGGAGATAGAGGGAGATATGGGGGACTCACATGTCGGCCTTCACGCAAGGCTGATGTCACAGGCTCTTAGGAAACTTGCGGGAGTTATAAACAAATCCAATACAGTGGTAATATTTATAAACCAGCTGCGTGAAAAAGTCGGAGTTGTATACGGCAACCCGGAGGTGACAACAGGCGGCCGGGCGCTTAAGTTCTATGCCTCTATAAGGATAGATGTAAGGCGTATAGAGCAGCTTAAAGCTTCAGGAAATGAGCCTATTGGCTCAAGGACAAGAGCTAAGATTGTTAAAAATAAAGTTGCTCCGCCCTTTAAAGACGCCGAATTTGATATCATGTACGGCAGAGGAATATCAAAAGAGGGTGAAGTTATAGACCTTGCCGTCAAGCTGGACATAATCAAAAAGAGCGGGGCGTGGTTTTCATACGGCGAGGAAAGGCTGGGCCAGGGCAGGGACAATGTAAAGGAATTCATCGCTAAAAATCCCGAGCTTCTCAAAGAAATTGAGGATAAGATAAGGGAAAACCAGGCAAGGTTAAACGATAAGATAAAAGCAGGATATATGCCGGCTAAAAACGTTTTGGAAAAACAACCTCAAACAGCCGACGCAAAAGCCAAAATAGATATAGTGGTAGATGATGACGAATGATAGTCACCGCTAAAAAGGGCAAGGGAAATAAAATACATATAAGTGTTGACGGCGAATATAAAACTACTGTGGACTCAGATTTTTGGTACAGCGGGTCAATACGCAGCGGTGATGATATAACACCACAAGAGCTAACTGCATTGATAAGGGCGGTTGGCTTTCGTCGTGCTTATAACAAAGGAATAGAAATGTTGGCGCGCAGGAGCCACAGCAAAGATGAACTGGTGTTAAAGCTTGCTCAAAAAACGGACTTGGAGTCGGCTAAAAACGCCGCAGATAAGCTGGAGAGTATCGGACTTATAGATGACAATGCCTATGCAAAATCATTGGCTCAGACTTTACTTGACAGAAAGGGAATGAGCCCGTATAGAATAAAGCAGGAACTTATCAGCAAGGGCGTTTGCAGGGAAACAGCGGATAATGCCGTGCAGGAACTTGACATAAATGATAAAGAGCGTATCATAAAACTGTTGCAGACTAAATTTGCCTCAAGGGATTTTCTGGATGAAAAAGAGAAGAAGAGAACGATAAATAGCCTTATTAGGTTGGGTTATCGGTACAGCGATATAAAACATGCGATTGATGAGCAGTGGGGAGAGGACGATGTATAAAATAGGAATGATATCACTGGGGTGTCCTAAAAATCAGGTTGACGCTGAAATAATGCTGGCCAAGCTTGAAGGGGCAGGGTTTAAAATAGTAAACGATACCTCAGGGGCAGACATTGTAATTATCAATACATGCGGATTTATTGAGGACGCAAAACGCGAGGCTATTGAATGTATACTTGAGACGGTACAGCAAAAGGAAGACGGGGAGATAAAAAAGATCATTGTTACCGGTTGTCTTGCGCAGAGATATGACAGAAAGGTTATAGAGGAAATACCGGAGATAGATTCAATTATAGGCATTGGCGCAAATGACGACATAGTCAAAGTTTGCAGGGAGACAATGGATGGTGGGAGTGCGGCATATTTCCCGCCTAAAGAAAATCTGCCTATCTCAGGCCGAAGGCTTCTCACAACACCGAAGTATTGGGCATATCTTAAAATAGCGGATGGTTGCTCAAACAATTGCTCATACTGTGCCATACCCAAGATACGCGGACGTTTTCGCAGCAGGGAGATGCAGGATATTACAGGTGAGGCAAGGACGCTTGCGGCCTCAGGAGTTAAGGAAGTTATCGTCGTAGCGCAGGACACTACACGTTACGGCGAGGATATATACGGCAAGCTTATGTTGCCAGCACTTCTTGACAAACTTTGCGAAATTGATGGTATAGAATGGATAAGGCTGCTTTATTGTTACCCTGAAAGGATGACGGATGAACTTATAAAAACCATAGCTCGTCAGGACAAAGTGATAAATTATATTGATTTGCCGCTGCAGCACGCTGATGGGGATATTTTAGCGGCTATGAACAGAAGTGGATCAAAGCAAAGCTTGGCAAAGCTTATAGAAACAATACGTAAAATGATACCCGGAGTTGTGATAAGAACGACTTTTATAACAGGATTCCCGGGAGAGACGGATGAAAAGTTTGAAATCCTCGCAGAGTTTATAAAGGAAATGCGTTTTGAAAGATTGGGTTGCTTTGCATATTCAGCAGAGGAGGAGACTCCCGCTGCGTCTTTTGATGATCAGGTTGACGATGAGAAAAAAAAGTACCGCGAGGAGTTGATTATGCAGGAACAATATGGTATATTTATGCTTAATAATAAAATCAATGTAGGCAAAATTCTCAGGGTGCTCACCGAGGGATATGACGCCTATAGTGACAGTTATTACGGCAGGAGCTATATGGATGCACCAGAGATTGACGGCAGGGTTGTTTTTACAAGTGATAAAATCATTGAGCCTGGCGAGTTTGTTGATGTCGAGGTAATGGATACGATAGACTATGATTTGTTGGGCAGGTCGGTTGTATAAATTTTGGAGGAGCCAATGAATATACCAAATAAGCTTACAATATCCAGGATGTTAATGGTGCCTGTTTTTTTAGCAGTAATATTGATGGATGTTCCTCATAGATTTTTATTTGCAATAATCACGTTTGCAGTGGCGGCAATAACAGACGCTCTGGATGGAAAAATTGCAAGAAAGACAAATCAAATCACTGTTTTTGGAAAACTTGCGGATCCGGTTGCGGATAAAATGATGACAACTGCGGCGCTTCTTGCTTTTATGCAGCTTGGACTTTGCGATATATGGATAGTTTTAATTGTCCTGACAAGGGAATTTGCCGTTACGTCAATAAGGCTGGTGGCGTCGGCTCAGGGCACGGTGATTCCGGCCAATATCTGGGGGAAGCTTAAAACCGTGAGCCAGATGACGTTTACTCTGCTTATTATGCTGATTATGGAGCTTGACTATTTAAAGATCCTGCCAGACACTGCACCGCTTGCTCTTATATCAAATATATTGCTTGCCATAACCGCGTTGCTCACTGTTATTTCAGGTGTTATATATGTGGTGGAAAGCAGCAAGATAATTGACTTTTCAAAATAATTATTAAATAAATGCGCTTACAGGGAGAAGTAGCAGAACGTTCGCATAACAGAGATGGAGATATTTGGTGAGAG
>JAIRUF010000122.1 GCA_031254555.1 Oscillospiraceae bacterium
ATGAATCACATGGCCGCACGAGGTATGACAGGGACAGGAGTCCTTTAAACGTGTACTCTATAAACAGTTCTCTTATGGATCCGCTTGAGCATTCAGCGACCATAGCGCCTGACCCTAATTTTACATCTGGCACAAAGACCGGAGAAAACAGCACTTTTTAAATAAATGATATTTAAAAAATGCCTGCCGTATTTAATGTGGCAGGCGTCTTCCTAAAAGCTGTGATTTTTATTGGCGGCTTTTTATTTTTCGTTTTCTAACATACAGCACTTTTTATATTTTTTGCCGCTGCCGCAAGGACAGGGGTCATTGGGGCCGACCTTTGGTGATTTTTTTACGGTTTTAGGAGTGCTTACACCGTCTGAGCCACCGCTTGTACCGGTAACCTTTACTACCTGCTCCCGTTTTACGTCTTCATTTTTCTGCACGCGCACCGTAAACATTTGCAGGACGGTATTCTCCCTGATAGATGCCGTCATCTCGTCAAACATGTCAAAGCTCTCGAACTTAAACATAACCACAGGATCCTTTTGCGCATAAGCTCTAAGGCCTATGCCGCGCTTAAGCTCTTCCATGGCGTCGATGTGATCCATCCACATGGCGTCAACATTTTTAAGCAGGATCATTCGTTCAAGGTCTCTTGTTATCTCAGATCCAAATTCCTGTTCGCGTTTTTCGTATAATTCATGCCCGCGGTCGGTGAGCAAGTCTTTTATCTCTTGACTGGACATTGTGGTTTTAAAGTCGTCAGGATTTGTAAGCCAACCGAAGAATTTTTCCCTAAGTCCGATTAGATTCCAGTCGTCAAAGCCGCCGTCATTGGAACAGAATAAATCCACAGATGATATGACAGTTTCGTCAAACATCTTAAGAATAGAAGCCTTGAGATCTTCATTGTCCAGCACTTTGTTTCGCTGGCCGTATATAATTTCTCTTTGGTGGTTCATTACATTGTCATACTCAAGTACATGCTTGCGCACCGCATAGTTCTGTGATTCCACCTTGCGCTGGGCGCTCTCAATGGTGTTGGTCAAGAGGCTCATCTCAATTGGCATATCCTCATCGACATTGAGAGTATCCATAAGCCTTGACATCCGATCTCCGCCGAACAGCCTCAACAGATCGTCTTCCATAGACAGGTAAAACCGGCTTTCTCCCGGGTCGCCCTGGCGGCCGGAACGTCCGCGAAGCTGGTTGTCAATGCGCCTTGATTCATGGCGTTCAGTACCGATTATAAATAATCCTCCTGCGTCCTTAACTTGACCTGCCTCTTTTGCGATTTCATCCCTAAAGCTATTTTGAAGGGTTGCAAACTCTTGCCTTGCCTTTAAAATCTCTTCGCTGTCAGTATCTGCAAATCCCATGGCGTCGGCAACAATCTCATCAGAATAGCCTCTTTTGCGAAGCTGTGATTTTGCCAAAAACTCCGGATTGCCGCCAAGCATAATATCGGTTCCGCGCCCGGCCATGTTTGTGGCAATGGTGATGGAGCCAAACTTACCGGCCTGTGCGATTATCTCCGCCTCCCGCTCGTGGTTTTTAGCGTTGAGCACCTCGTGCGGTAGTCCGCGTTTTTTTAGCATTTTGCTCAAATACTCAGACTTTTCTATCGATATGGTGCCGACCAAAACAGGCTGGCCTTTTTTGTTGCACTGCACGATATTTTCAATCACCGCGTTAAATTTAGAGTGTTCCGTCTTATAAACGCTGTCTGCATGGTCGGTGCGTATCATCGGTTTATCGGTCGGTATTTCAACAGGGTGAAGATTGTATATCTCTGAAAATTCCTCGTCCTCCGTCATGGCGGTACCCGTCATACCGGCAAGTTTTTCATAAAGCCTGAAGTAGTTTTGGAATGTTATCGTGGCAAGGGTTTTGCTTTCCCTTTTTACATTTACGCCCTCTTTGGCCTCAATGGCCTGATGAAGCCCTTCGTTATACCGTCTGCCCAGCATTATGCGGCCGGTAAACTCGTCTACTATAAGAACTTCGCCGTCCTTTACGACATAATCTATATCCCGGTGCATGATGCCCCTGGCCTTGATGGCCTGGTTGATGTGATGCACTATGGTTGAGTTTTCAGCGTCCATAAGGTTGTCCAGATTAAAATGCTGTTCAGCCTTGTCAACTCCGCTTTGGGTAAGCGTAGCTGTCTTGGCCTTTTCGTCCACGATGAAGTCGCCGTCACCGCTTTGCTCGTACTCTTCTTTCAGGTTTACCTCAGTGACCTTTATCATTTTAAGGGATTTTGCAAAATTGTCTGCAACCTTATAAAGGTCTGTGGACTGCGAGCCCATGCCGGAAATTATAAGAGGAGTTCTGGCCTCGTCGATCAAAATTGAGTCAACCTCATCGACAATGGAATAAAAGTGACCGCGCTGTACCTTTTGATCCTTGTACTGGACCATGTTGTCACGCAAATAGTCAAAACCAAACTCATTGTTTGTCCCATATGTTATGTCGGCGGCGTAGGCCTTACGCCTTTCTTCATGGTCAAGGCCGTTTACTATGAGGCCTACAGACATACCTAAAAATCTGTATACCTTGCCCATCCACTCAGAGTCACGGCGGGCAAGATAGTCATTTACCGTTACAATGTGGACGCCGCGGCCCGAAAGAGCGTTTAAATAGGCCGGCAAAGTGGCGACAAGAGTTTTTCCCTCTCCGGTTTTCATCTCGGATATACCGCAGTTGTGAAGCACGATTCCGCCGATGACCTGCACGGGATAGTGCTTCATATTGAGCACCCTGTATGAGGCCTCACGGCATGCCGCAAAAGCGTCCGGCAATATGTCATCAAGCGACTCGCCGTTTTGCAGCCTCTCTTTAAGCTTTTCAGTAACCTGCTTGAGCTCGCTGTCAGACATAGCGGCATAGCTGTCCTCCAAGTCTAGAACAGCGGTCTTTATCGGATTTATTTTTTTGATCTCTTTAGATGAGAAATCTCCAAATAATTTTTTAAAAATTCCCATAGATAGAACATACTCCTTATAATGTGAGTTAAACGGCTGTCAGCCCGGCACAGCGGCTGATCGCAAACAATTATATCACAGTTTTTATCAGAAAAACAGCATAAAATGTAAATATCTTAAATGCATAAACTATCCGCTTGCGTTTGTGA
>JAIRUF010000153.1 GCA_031254555.1 Oscillospiraceae bacterium
AAGGAGTTTGGAACTGAAGTAATCAAGGCCTATAACAGTACTGCAGAAGTGGATTTGGACAAGGAACAGGTGAGTAAGCTTTTAAGTGAGGATGCTGCCCGGGAGTCTAAAGAGCTTGAGATGTACGAGCAAGAATTTCAGCAGTCCTCTCGTGACTTTGCAAACCTGGTTGATGATTTGTCCTGCAATATTAGAAAACTTACGGACAATCTGATGGCGGCTTCAAAGAGCACTTCACAGAAAGAAGATCAAAAGGGCGAAAAGGTATTATGTGAGGACGCAAAACAGCAGGATAAAGAAGAAGATTTAAAAACAGATATAAAAGATGTTGCAGATGAAAATGAAATCATTGATGAATATAAAGTAAGGCTGCAGGAAGATGAAGTGGATATGGCAAGCGACGAACTTGTTGAGATGTATACAAATGATCCTGATGGCAACGCAGATCCGGTTAGTATCGATGATTCAAAATATGTTATGGTCAAGAAGGTAATAAAAATCAAGAAAGACAAGTGATATTTTAATGCAGGAAAAACGACTTAATACAAAAGATCTAAAAGAAAAAGCGGAAGACCTCAGAGCGTCGGAGAGGATACTCTTATCTGGAACGGTGTACACAGCTAGAGATTCGGCCCATAAACGAATCAAGGAGTTCACAGACAAAGGCAAGAGGCTCCCATTTGAAATCAACGGCTCTGTTATATATTATTGCGGCCCTACCCCTGCTTTTGAAGGATTGACAATAGGAAGCTGCGGGCCGACTACATCAAACCGGATGGATCCATTTACGCCGGATCTTTTAGATATGGGTCTGTGTGCAATGATAGGAAAAGGGGACCGCGGCCGGGAAGTATACAGGGCAATTGTAAGGAATAAGGCTGTGTATCTGTGCGCTATCGGAGGGGCGGGCGCTCTTGCGGCTAAGTGTATAGTGGGCTGTGAAGTTATAGCATTTGACGACTTGGGATGCGAATCCATTAAAAAACTTGAGTTTAAAGACTTTCCGCTCTTTGTGGCAATAGATTCAAAGGGGAATAGTTTATTTAATACATAAATATAAAGTGGTGCGTGTAAGGTTCAATATAAGGAAATATCAGTAATCACAAATTCGGTTTATTTGGGGAGCGGTCTTTTGGACGCTCTTTTTTAAATACTTCAACAAGCCCAAAAATCAAGAGGAATCCACCAAATATTTTTCCGATTATGTTTGGAGACACAATGGATACGAGCCACAGTCCGCACCCGACCCCGACAATGCCGCCAAGCGCCAGCGGTACCACTGCTTTCCAGCTTACAAGTTTATTTTTATTGTGAAAAAATATAGATATAACCGCACAAGGTATAAAGAACAATAAATTAATACCCTGAGCTTTAAGCTGAGGCTCTGATATAATAAGCGTTAAATATAAAAGTAAAAAGCTGCCTCCGCCAAGTCCCATTGCTCCGGCAGCGCCCCCTAGGAAACCTGCAAGCATATTCATCTGAAAATCATCCTGACTCCGGCATACATCATAAAAAAGCCGAATATTTTTTTAAGCAAATTTGCGGGAATTTTAGGCAAAAGCAGAGAGCCGAACACAGCGCCGGCTATACCTAATAACATGTATGGATAAATGTCAGGCAGAGCCACATAATCGAAATGTAGATACATAACGGCACTTATGACAGTGAGAGGCAATATGACGGCCACGGCGCTTGCATGTGCCTCGTTTTGGCAAAGACCGGATCTTTTAAGTATAGGAACGGCTATCATTCCGCCTCCCGCACCGATAAAACTGTTTATAAACCCCACGGCTAATCCGGATAAAAATAATAATTTCTTTTTTATAAGATCACTTCCTTAAAAGAAGTATTCCAATTTTATAAAAAAATAAAACGCTTGATGTTTAATCAGGCGTTTTATTGATAAGTAAAGATTATATAGAGCTGCTTTAAGATCTTGTTTTTCGATAATGTGAATTAAGAAAAAGGTATAATACCGCTGGGCCGACAGCCCAGCAACACGCGCCGCAGGCGCGTGGCCCAGGGCATTTGCCCTGGGGTATTATACCTCTAACAATTTAATTATGCCCCACCAAGCCGAAAACGGCTGAATTATAACCTGCAATCATGCAGGTGGGTGCAAGCCCTTTGGCTTTTCGCTCCCTTCTTCCGAATAAATCCGGGAGGTCTGCAGTCCGCCAACGGAGCGATAGCTCCCTTAAATAAACGTGTTGGGTTATATTAGCCGAAAGTGTCGTACTCGGCAGGGGTGTTATATATTTACTCTAGCGGCTGTAAACTTATTCGTCTTGAGCCACTTCAAACATGTCTTCTAAACGCTCTTCAAAGATGGACCCTATACGGTTAAACTCATCGTCATCTTCAATAGCTGTAAGAAAATCCTCGCCATTTTCTTCTATAACTTTAAGAATTATAAATTCTCCGTCGTCTTCTAAGATATCGTCAGTTTCATCATAAACAGGTAAAAGCGCAACATACCGTGCGTCGTCAGTCTCTATGCGGTCAAGTTCTTCAAAAACATGCTCACAACCCTCTTCATCAACGATGGTGATGATATCAGGATTATATTCATTATCCATTTTTTAATCTCCTCAAGCTAGATGAGCTACCATAATCTGGAATTTGATTTTAAAAGTGTGGATTTTACATAATACATTATTAAAAAAACATTACTTCGCTTTTCACATGAGCCGCATCAAAAAGCTGTAAAAATATGAGCTTTTAGTAGGGCTAGAATTATATGTTTTATGTCTAAGAAAATATCTTTTAATAACATACTTATTTTACCCATTATATTATATATAGTCAACTGGTAATTTTAAAAAAGATAAAGTAAAAAATAAATAAAATATTTAAATAAATATTTGTAAAACTATTGACATCTTACAAATAAATGGATATAATAATATTAAAGTAAGGTTAGGTAGGTATATACAGAATATAA
>JAIRUF010000154.1 GCA_031254555.1 Oscillospiraceae bacterium
TTCCCCTTTTTTGTATCCGAAAACCGTCAGGTCAAAGTCGCATTCCACATAACTTATCCCTGCGGCAACATCCCCTCTTGAAAGATTTGACACAGCGCCGGACAGCCCCGCGTTCAAAATCAAATCCGCTCCCATATGTATGAGGTCACAGGCCGAAGCGGCCGCATTTACCTTGCCTATTCCGCTTTTAACCGCAAATATTTGTCTCTCCCCAATTTGCAAGTGTATGCATTCATTGGATCTCACATCGGACTTGCCGTATCCTGACTTTACTGCATAGTCATAAAAAGGCAGATACTCCAAATCATCCGCAAAAATAATTCCTATATTTTTTTTCATGCAATCCCTCACAATATATCTTTTATTAATTATACCAAATGGTAAAATATCATGTCAAATTTAAAAAGTCGGGTTCAACGGCGCCGCCTGCATTGTTGCGAATAAGTAATGACAAGCATACTATGTAAATGGGGCGAAAATAAGCAGACGTTGGCACAAGTAACAGCATCGCTGTTCACAGGGGAGCTTGTGCCTTTTACGCCTGCATTATATATGTGTGCCGGGGCCGGTTATCAACATAATCTGCCTCGGCACCCCTCGACAGACTCCCGTTAAATTCTACTATTTATTTTAAATAAAAAATATGTTATACTAGCCTTGGATTAAATATCATTTTTTGCATTAATTAACCGTTTGAGGTGGGATATTTTATGGAAAAAAACAAGGTTAGGCTAAACATCTGCGGCAATGACTATTTTATTTTCACCGACGATGATGTAAAATACGTGTCCATATTGGGAGATGAACTTGATGACCGCATATCAAAGTTATTGCACGAGAACTCCCGTATATCAATTACGCAGGCCGCTATTTTAGCGGCGCTTGAATATGCTGACAACGCAAAAAAAGCTGTTGACAGCGCGGACAACCTTCGCAGCCAGATAAAAGAATACCTGGAGGATTCCGCAAGATACAAAATGGAGGCGGAAGTTGCACGCCGTGATATAGAGAGATTGAACCGGGAAATTCAGGCCCTTAAAACAAAGCAAACCGGCCATCTGTCCGGTTTTTAAGCGATGGATAAAGCAGAAATATTGGCGCCGGCGGGTTCGTTTGAGTCGCTTGTCGCCGCGGTAAGGTGCGGCGCTGACGCCGTTTACTTGGGTCTTTCTGATTTAAACGCCAGGCGCAATGCCGTAAACTTCTCAAATCATGACCTAAAACAGGCTGTTGAGTATTGCCGCGCAAGAGGGGTGAAAGTTTACATAACTTTGAACACTGTTGTCTCCGACAGTGAACTTCAAAACGCGTTATCAATAATTGAGTGCGGCTGTGCCTGCGGCGCAGACGCATTTATTATACAGGATCTTGGTATTTTAAAGCTTATAAAGACGGCAGCCCCTGATATGCAGGTATTTGCCTCTACTCAAATGTCTGTGCAAACGGTGAAGGGGCTTCTGGCGCTTACAGAGCTTGGATTTTCTCGCGCTATCCTACCCCGGGAAATCTCCTTTGATGAGGCCGCTTGTTTAGGCGATGGTTCACCAATTGAGCTTGAAATGTTTGTGCACGGCGCTCTTTGCATGAGCGTGTCCGGGCAGTGCTATTTAAGTTCGATGATCGGCGGCCGCAGCGGCAACAGAGGGCTGTGCGCCCAGCCATGCAGGCTGCCGTTTGCTGTAAATAACGGGACCGGATTTGATTTAAGCCTTAAGGACCTGTCTATTATAGAGGATATACCTCGACTTTTAAAAGCAGGTATAAAGTCCTTTAAAATCGAGGGGCGAATGAAGCGACCGCAATATGTTGCCGCCGCTGTCACAGCTTGCAGGCAATCTTTGACAGGCAGAATTGAGCAAGATCTTCAGGACGATTTGCGCTCGGTGTTTTCGCGTTCCGGTTTTACAAGAGGTTATATTGACAGCAATCTTGGCAGGGACATGTTTGGCACGCGGAAAAAAGAGGATGCTGCTGCGGGGAATGCCGCGATATCCAGGATTTCAGATCTTTACCGTCGGGAAATGCCTCGTGTTCCAGCAGACTTTAATCTAAGTGCCCGTTTGGGAGATAGGTTGTCTCTTAGCTGCACATCCGGCAATGTTACAGTTTTTGAGCAGTCTGATTTTGTTGTAAGACAGGCTGTAAATAAGCCATCTACAAGGGCCGGTATAGAAACTCAGCTCCGCAAATGCGGCGGTACTCCGTTTTATCCAAACAATATTACAATCGAACTTGACGATGACATCAACATCCCGATGTCCGTACTCAATTCATTGCGCAGGTCTGTGCTTAAAAAAATTGAGGACAAGCTATGCGAGTGCGAGCCTGTAAAGTTTACAGCTTATAATCCCACTATTAAAAACTACAGCGCGTGCATGTCCGGCACAGTTTTAAGGTTTGCCAATATATCACAAATACCAGAAAACATAGATCATGACGCCGCAATAATCGTGCCTTTAAACACCCCTTGCGGCGACCTTAAAAACTTGAGTAAAAAAGTAAAAAGCCTGGGCGTTGAATTGCCCAGAGGTATTTTTGGAGCCTGCGGCAATGTGTTGCAGGATTTAATTTGCGCAAAGGAGTGCGGTGCAAACTTTGCCTTTTGCGGCACACTTGACGCCGTGGCAATTGCAAAAGAGGCTCAAATTGATATAATGGGCGGATTTTCACTCAACGTTTACAATTCCTTATCTATAGAGACCGTCGAAAATTTTGGGCTGATGAGCTGTGTGTTGTCCCCGGAGCTTTCGCTGGACAATATAACAAAGTTTGGCGGAAACCTTAAAAGGGGAATTATAGCATATGGCAGGCTGCCTTTGATGCTCACGAGGAACTG
>JAIRUF010000044.1 GCA_031254555.1 Oscillospiraceae bacterium
GCCGACATCTTTGTTATAAACGGAGCGGGTATGGAAAGATATATGGACAATGTTGTGTCGCAGACGCGTCAGCTTACAATTATTGACGCAAGCACCGGTATTGATTTGCTGCCCACCCACAATGAATATAATCACGATAATGACAATAACAGCCATGTATGGATGTCTGTTAAGAATGCCATTGTACAGGTGAAAAACATTGCCGGCAAACTGTGCAGTGCAATGCCTGAGCATACCGATAAAATACGTGAAAATGAAAAGAACTATATATCTTCTCTTGAAGCTTTAGACATGGAAATAAAGGCTGAATTGTCCTCATTTTCCGGCACGAAAATCATAACTTTTCATGAGGCGTATGACTATTTTGCGCGCGATTATGGGCTTGTTATTTTTGACTTGATCGAGTCGTCTCACGGAAACGAGCCTTCTGCCAAAAAGCTTGCACTGCTCTCTAGGGAGATTAAAGAGAATGACATTAAAGCTCTGTTCATAGAGCCTAAGTACAGCGGCACTGCCGCTAACACATTGTCAACCGAAACCGGAGTCAAGCTGTATACGATCAATCCGATTACCAGCGGGCAGGACAGTCTTACCGCTTATGAAGATATTATGCGGGCAAATGTCAAAACCATAAGGGAGTCAATTAGCTGATGCCAACAAACAATGGATGCGGGCTGTGTAAAGTGTGTGTAAGTCATCTCAGCGTAGTACGCGGCAATGAAACGATATTAAATGATATCTCTTTTAATATAAACTGCGGTGAGCTCACGGCTATTATAGGAATAAACGGCGCCGGCAAGACCACCCTTTTGCGGGCTATGCTAGGCGAAATCAAACATGAGGGCAATGTAAGTTTTGAAGGACACGACGGCCTCGTGCTCTCCAAAATAACCATAGGATACGTACCTCAGCAATTTAGTTTTGATAAGAGCTCCCCTGTGCGTGTGTCCGATTTTTTAACCGCAAGCCGGACAAACCGTCCTGTAAGTTTCTTTGGCTCTAATAGCTCTAAATACAATGTTCATGAAAGCCTTAAACAAGCAGGCTCCGCCGAACTTGCCGGTAAAATGCTTGGAGATCTCTCAGGAGGTGAGCTGCAGCGAGTAATGCTGGCACAAGCTCTTTACCCTGTCCCCGAGCTTTTAATACTTGACGAGCCCCTGTCCGGCGTGGATCATGCAGGGTGCGAACAGTTTTATGACAGTATAGAAAACCTGCGTAAAAATTATCACATGCCGGTTATCATGGTATCACATGATTTACAGCTTGTTAATCAATACGCGGACAAAACGCTGCTGATCAACCGTGATCTTTTATTTCAGGGCAAAACCTCGCACGTGTTTGCCTCCCGTCAGTTTGAGCAAACCTTCAAAAGCGGAGGTTTTAAATTATGAACACTATTTATATGTTTCTTGAGACATTTTTCCCCTTTGATATAATTCAGTATGATTTCATGAAAAAAGCCTTGCTTGGCATAATAATGATAACTCCTCTGCTTGGGATGCTCGGCACAATGGCGGTCAACAATAAAATGGCTTTTTTCTCTGACGCATTAGGTCACAGCGCCTTTACCGGAATTGCATTAGGCGTTCTTTTTGGGGTAAAAAACGATCTGATAAGCATGATCGCTTTTGCTGTTTTACTTGCACTTATAATAACCCGGGTAAAGTCGTCAAAAGCCGCCTCCGCCGACACGGTAATAGGTGTTTTTTCCTCAACGTCAATTGCCCTTGGTTTGGTGGTATTGTCCATTGGCGGTCGATTCTCAAGCTATTCCCAGTACCTTATCGGAGACATACTCAGTATTACTTCCACAGATATCCTTGTGCTTTTTATTTGCCTTATTGCAGTCACAATTATTTGGGGGCTTATATATAACAAGCTGCTCATTATAAGTGTCAACGAGGATCTGGCCAAAAGCCGCGGCATCAACTCTATGCTTATTGAAAATATTTTTGTAGTCCTTGTCGCCTTGGTGGTAATTTTATCCATTAAGTGGATCGGAATTTTACTTATAAATTCACTCTTAATACTGCCCGCCGCAAGTGCGCGAAACATCTCAAAGAGCTCTCGTCAATATATGGTCCTATCTGTTTTAATCGCACTTGTCTGCGGCATCGCGGGTCTTATAACATCATTTTATATAAATACTTCCGCCGGAGCCACAATTGTTTTATACTGCTCCTGCGTATATTTGATAACCTATATAATGCGCAACAAAAAATAGAATATAATTAAAGTTATAAAAAGGGGAGGGCGCAAGTGCGCCCTCCCCTTTTTATGTTATCAAATCTTATAAAATCCAACTTTTTTCATAACCTGTTCAAGCGTTCGACTTGCCGTCATCTGCGCCTTTTGCGCGCCTTGCCTTGCACATTGTTCCAGGTATGCTTTGTCATCTATGAGTCTTTCGAACCTTTCACTGACAGGTTGAAGTTCCTCAATTACAGCCTGTGCCACGGCAACTTTAAAGTCCCCGTATCCCCGTCCCTCAAACTCTTTTTCTATTTCCTCATAATCCTTGCCCCTGCAACAGGAATATATGTTCATCAGGTTGTTTATCCCATCTTTTCCGGGGGAATACTTTACCTGAGCCTGTGAGTCAGTTACAGCGCTTTTAAACTTTTTCATTATTGAATCCGGTTTGTCAAGAATTGAAATAAAGCTCTTTAAATTTTCATCTGATTTACTCATCTTTCGGGAAGGGTCCTGCAGCGACATTATTCTGGCTCCCTGCTTGCCTATATACGGCTCAGGCACTTTAAACACATCGCCGTAAATACCGTTAAACCTGGCAGCTATGTCCCTTGTTATTTCAAGGTGCTGCTTTTGATCCGCTCCGACAGGCACAAAATCTGCCTGATACAGCAGTATATCCGCCGCCATAAGTGCGGGGTATGCAAACAGCCCTACGTTTATATTATCGGTATAGACAGATGATTTATCTTTAAACTGCGTCATTCTGGACATCTCACCGAACTGTGCATAGCAGTTAAGTATCCACGCCAGCTGCGAGTGCTCCGGAACATGACTTTGGATAAACAAAGTATCCCTTTGCGGGTCAAGCCCAATGGCTAAAAGCAGTGCATACATTTGGAGAGTTTGTTTTTTAAGCAGAGCCGGATCCTGCCTTACCGTTATGGCATGAAGGTCTGCAACCGCAAAGAAGCAGTCAAATTCACGCGCCATGCCGGCCCAATTTTTTAAAGCTCCTAAATAGTTCCCCAAAGTAGGAAGGCCGCTTGGCTGTATAGCACTTAATATTCTCTTTTTATTTTCCATCATCTGCATCTTCATCTCTCACCTGTCAATATTCTTTTGCAAGTTTGCCCAAAATCTTAACGCCTTTAACTATATCATCATCCGACGGCGTGGAGAAATTAAGCCTTATACAATTGGTTTTTCTGTCCTCACTTGTCATAAAAGCGGTGCCGGGAACAACGGCGACACTGTTTTTGACAGCTCTTTTGCAAAACTCAAGCATATCCACATGGTCCGGCAGCTTTGCCCAAATAAACATTCCGCCCTGCGGCTTATTGTAGCTTAAAAATCCGGCAAGCTCACTGTCCAGCATGTCACACATAAGGTTTAACTTTTTCCTGTATATATCCTGCATGTTTTTTATATGGATATCAATGTCATAATTGCTCATCCACTCAAAAATAAGCATCTGGAAAAAAACCGTCGTATGGACATCACTTGCCTGTTTACCCACCGTCATTTTAGAGAGTATCTCTTTTGGTGCGCACACATAGCCCACGCGGATACCGGGAGAAAACAGCTTTGAAAATGATCCCGCATATATCACAATACCCTCTTCATCAAAGCTCTTGATCGGCGGAATATACTCCCCTTGCACCCTTATCTCACCGTATGGATTGTCTTCAAGAATTATCTTGTTATATTTTTTTGCAAGCGCATACACGGCCTTCCTTTTCTCAAGTGACATTGTAATGCCGGTTGGGTTTTGGAAATTTGGTATAGTGTAAATAAATTTTGCGTTTGGGTGTTCTTTAAGCTTTTCTTCAAGCATATTTATATTGATACCGTCATCCTCTATCTCTACTCCGCACAATTTTGCTCCGTATGACTTAAAACAATTGAGAGATCCTATAAAGGACGGCTCCTCACAAATTATTACATCGCCTTCATTGCAAAGCACCTTTGTGGTAAGATCCATAACCTGCTGCGCACCGCTTGTTATAATTACGCTGTCAAAATCTCTGCCGACATTATATCTTTCCTTTATATACTCTGTGATTTTCTCTATTAAAGGAGCATATCCTTCAGTGACACCGTATTGCAAAGCGTCAACAGGTTTTGTCGAAAACAGCTTTTGAGATATTTCAAGCGCCTCCTTGGCCGGGAAAGCCTCAGGAGCGGGATTTCCTGCCGCAAAGGATATGATATCTGGATTTGAAGTAAATTTAAGTATCTCCCTGATAACCGAGGGAACAAGACCTGATATTCTGTTAGCAAAATTATATTCCATAAAACTTCCTACCTTAATTCTTAATAGATTGACATAGATAATTATGACGCATTGCCGTGTATCGCTTGCGCCTCAGCTAAAAACATATGCCTTAGCAGGCGTTCACAATCACGATAAAATGTTTGTTTTACAGATATATAATATATAATAAATAATTCCAGTTGTCAATTAACTGCTAAAGTGTTAATATATTCCCATATATTGTTAATAATATAAAAAATACTATAAACCAGAGGTGCTTATATATGCCACTTGTAACATCCCAAGAAATGTTTAAAAACGCCTATACAGGCGGATATGCCATCGGCGCTTTTAATGTCAACAACATGGAGATCATCCAAGGTATTGTGAGGGCGGGATGTAAATGCAAAGCCCCGCTGATACTTCAGTCATCTATCGGAGCGCGCAAATACGCCACCCCAACTTATCTCAGAAAACTTGTGGAGGCCGCGGTTGAGGATTGCGATCTTCCAATTGTGCTCCACTTAGATCACGGTCCTGATTTTGACTCCTGCAAAAGCTGTATTGACAGCGGCTTTACCTCCGTTATGATAGACGGATCGCACCTTGCGTTT
>JAIRUF010000120.1 GCA_031254555.1 Oscillospiraceae bacterium
AGCAGCCTAAGGAACAAAAAAATTATAATATATGTGATATGCGGTGAAATATTTTCACCGCATATCAAAAGTTATTTAATTGTATTTTTGTCAAGTTTAAAGGTTGAACAAAGAGTATCGCCGCATTTTTTTGCCGTAGGATTTTCAACCTTTATGCTCTCGGCAAGACATGATTGAGTTCCGTCGTTGTACAAACAGTTATATGCGTCACATTTGATATGATTTATCTGATCTGGATTTTGATTTTTCATAAATTCAAATCCTCCTTTCAAAGCTTATCTTACCCAAAAAGAGGTTAAAAAATGTCAATATTCGCAATAGGAGATACTCATCTCTCTTTTTCTTCAAATAAATCTATGGATATTTTTTCTGGCTGGGAAAACTACATTCAAAAAATAGAACAAAATTGGAGTTCTATTGTAAAGCCAGACGATACAGTCGTTATCCCCGGAGATATATCATGGGCAATGGGTCTTGACCAGTCCCTTGATGATTTTGAGTTTTTAGAAAAATTGCCCGGCAGGAAAATAATACTTAAGGGCAATCACGACTATTGGTGGAGTACTAAAAAGAAAATTGAGGATTTCTTTTTAAAGCATAATTTAAACACAATAGAAATCCTGTTTAACAATTCTATAACGGCCGGGAAGTTTGCGCTCTGCGGCACTCGGGGATGGTTTTTTGACGACGATAGCGACGCCCCGCAAAAAGTGCTTGCGCGTGAGGTGGGCAGGCTTAAAATATCGCTTTTAAGCGCTGAAAGGACGAGTCTTGAGCCAATTGCTTTTTTACATTATCCGCCCATAACACAGCTTTCAGTGTGCGAGCCTATTATAAATGAGCTTAAACGGGCAAAAATTGCAAGATGCTATTATGGACACCTGCACAGCGACTCACTTAACAGAGCATTTATAGGCGAATATCAAGGAATTATGTTTGACGTTGTATCCGCGGATTATCTGAGGTTTTGTCCAAAATTAATAGAAAAGTTTTAAAATATCAGCAAAGTTAAAAAATGCTGGAAAACTTAAAAAATTTCTGATATAATGTATTAGTTTTATTGTAGTCAAAAAGAAGAAGGAATACAGGGGGAGTTTTAAAATGGGATTAAAAAACTCAAAAAAAATCGAGACAAATGTATATGAGCTTGAAATAAGCGTTGATGCCGAAACATTTGAAACGGCAGTCAATAAAGCCTATAAAAAAATCAAGGGTAAAATAAATGTTCCGGGGTTTAGAGCGGGTAAGGCACCTCGCGGAATTATAGAAAAGCTTTACGGACCTCAGGTGTTTTATGAGGACGCTTTGGATATAGTATATCCAACAGTTGTTGAAGAGGCCGTTAAGGAAGCAGGCCTGGAGATAGTTGACGCGCCTTTTGATGTAGACGTGCCTGAGATAGATAAAAACGGAGTTGTCATTAATCTTAAAGTTACAGTTACGCCTGAAGTAGAGCTTGGCAATTACAAGGGACTGAAAGCCTCAAGGGTACAGGTTGAAGTGAGCCAGGAAGAAGTTGACGAGCAGTTAAATCAAATGCTTGAAAGAAATGCACGCTTTACAAGTGTTGAAGATCGGGCAGTAGCAGACAGTGATATGATAACGCTGGATTTTGAAGGTTTTACGGATGGCGAGCCTTTTGACGGCGGAAAGGCTGAAAACTATGATTTAACAATAGGATCAGGATCTTTTATCCCCGGATTTGAGGAACAGCTTATCGGGCATAATGTAGATGATGAATTTGATATAGAGGTTAAATTCCCAGAGGAATACGCTCAGCCGCTTGCCGGCAAAGACGCGACATTTAAGGTGAAAATTAACGCGGTCAAGCAAAAGGAACTACCCGAGCTCAACGACGAATTTGCAAAAGATGTCAGTGAGTTTGACACTATTTTAGAACTGTCAGACGACCTTCACGCTCAAACCCTTAAAAGAAAGCAAGAGGAGTCTGACGCATTGGTAGAAGATCAATTGCTCAGTGAGTTGTCAAAACTTGTCAAAGCTGAAATACCTCCCGTTATGATTGAAAAGCAGATGGACGACGGTGTAAACGAACTTACTTATCGCATGCAGTCACAGGGCATGACCCTCGAATCTTACCTGCAGCTTACAGGCGGAACTAAGGATGATCTACGTGAAAGTATGCGTGAAAAATCGGAAAAGCAAGTTAAGATAAGACTGGCCCTCGATAAAATTATCGAACTTGAAAACATAGATGCAACTGCTGAAGATTTAGAGGAGCAGTATAAAAAACTTTCTGATATGTACGGCGTAGAAATGAATGTTGTAAAAAAAGCTATCGCTGAATCAGAGGCTGTTATAGGCATTAAAAACGAGAGGGCCATAGAGATTATTAAAGAAAACGCCGTTATAACAGACGAAAAACCGGAAACTAAAAAAGACGGCGATGAAAAAGCTGATACAGAAAACAAAAAACCGGCTAAGAAGACGGCTGTCAAGAAGAAGCCTGCTCAAAAGCCTGACATGGCAAAAAAATCAGACGCGGCTGAAAAGGAAGCAGAATCTGAGTAATCGGCGTAAAAAATAAAATAATTTAAGATTAAAAAAGTTATGTAAGTTAATACTTGAATACAGGAGGTTATATTTATGAGTTTAGTTCCATATGTTATCGAACAGACAAATAGGGGTGAGCGTTCTTATGATATATTTTCACGCTTGCTCAACGACAGAATCATCGTGCTTTCTGAAGAGGTCAACGACACTTCTGCAAGTCTGGTTGTGGCCCAGTTATTGCACCTTGAGGGGCAGGATGCGGAAAAAGATATAAGCCTGTATATAAACAGTCCGGGCGGGTCGGTATCTGCAGGTCTTGCCATTTATGACACGATGCAGTATATAAAGTGTGACGTATCGACAATATGCATGGGACTTGCCGCCAGCATGGGCGCGCTTTTGCTGTCCTCAGGCGCCAGGGGAAAGCGCTTTGCGCTCCCCAACAGTGAAATTATGATCCATCAGCCCTCAGGCGGGGCAAAAGGACAGGCGACTGATATTAAGATCATTTCTGACCATATTATTAAGACAAAACAGAATTTAAACAAGATTCTTGCAGATAATACTGGAAAGCCGATTGAAGTGATAGCTCAGGACACGGAGCGCGACAACTTCATGAGCGCTAATGAGGCTCTTGAGTATGGTCTTATCGACAAGATACTTGATAAGAGGTAGTTACTGGAGGTAGTTTAATGGCAAGAGATGGAGATAGGGATGCCATAATCCGATGTTCGTTTTGCAATAAAACACAGGAACAGGTAGAAAAAGTGATAGCAGGTCCCGGGGTTTTTATCTGTGATGAGTGCGTTAGCCTTTGTCAGGATATAATTGATGAAGACGGAGTAAAAAGTAAAAAAAAGCAATCCCCAGTGAACAGCAAAAAAGTGCTTCCAAAACCGCAGGAAATTAAAGCTATGCTTGATGAGTATGTGATAGGGCAAGACGACGCAAAAATTGCCCTAAGTGTTGCGGTTTACAACCACTATAAAAGGATCGATTACGCATCATTTTCTGATGTGGAAATACAAAAGAGCAATGTGCTTTTATTAGGGCCGACAGGAGTCGGCAAAACGATGCTTGCTCAAACTCTCGCAAAGATTCTCGATGTGCCGTTTGCTATAGCAGACGCCACAACTCTTACAGAGGCAGGCTATGTTGGGGAAGATGTTGAGAATATTCTTTTAAGACTTATACAGGCTGCTGACTATGATGTTGAAAAGGCACAGATGGGAATTATCTATGTCGACGAGGTTGACAAGATTTCAAGAAAATCTGAAAATCCCTCAATAACACGCGATGTAAGCGGGGAGGGTGTTCAGCAGGCTCTTCTAAAAATACTTGAGGGAACCGTATCCAATGTTCCTCCACAGGGCGGGAGAAAACATCCGCAGCAAGAATTTATTCAGGTTGACACAACCAATATACTCTTTATTTGCGGAGGTGCGTTTGACGGGATCGAAAAGATTATTGAGAAGCGCAAGGGCAGTTCGGTTCTTGGATTTGAGGCCGATATAAAATTAAAATCCGAATTTGATGTATCACAGGCTATGAAAGCTGTTATACCAGGTGATTTGGTAAAGTATGGGCTTATTCCGGAAATAGTGGGAAGGATCCCGGTAATAACAGTGCTTGAATCTCTGGACAGGGGCGCGCTTATCAAAATCTTGACAGAGCCTAAAAATGCGTTGGTAAAACAATATACTGAATTGTTTAAAATGGATGAGGTCGAGCTTTCGTTTGACCGCGACGCACTGGAGTCGATAGCTGATCAGACCTTGGAAAAAAAGACGGGCGCCAGGGGACTGCGTTCCATTATGGAGGGTGTTTTATCACGGATAATGTATGAGATCCCCTCAGATCATGAGATAGAAAAAGTGGTTATAACACAGCAATGTGCAAACAACGGAGATCTGCCGCTTACAGAAAAAAATCCAAATAAAAAACCTAATAAACTGTTCTCTGCTCCGGCACAAAACAAAAAGTCAAGGGGAACAGCGGTATAACGTAACAAGCGGGGATTTAAAGCTCCCCGCTTAGTTTTATTTGATTATAATCTTAATTTATTATATAATATATCATTAGCTGTGCGTATAGTTTGGCAATCAGTTGACCTTTAGTGATTATGACAGTGAGACAAGAAGAATACAATACATAATTGAATGGTGATAAATATGAGCAAAACAACAATTACAAAAAGCTTGCCGATACTGGCTCTTCGGGGAATTGTTCTGTTCCCTGAAATGGTGCTGCACTTTGACGTGGCGAGAAAAAAATCAAAGGCCGCGGTGCGTGCCGCGATGAAAGACTCTCGGGAAATTTTTCTTATAACTCAAAGGAGGATAAAAACAGAGGATCCACAAATTAAGGATCTCTTTAGTATGGGTGTCATAGCCGAGATAAAACAGATTATAAAAATTCCGGACAGTGATACGATACGTTTGGTAATAGAGGGTAAAAGCCGCGGTGAAATAGCTGAACTTACAGACGAGAATCCTTATTTGAAAGGTATAATACGTGAAAGGCGCAGCGGCCCACCCAGGGATGCTGACTATGAAAAAGCGTTAATAAGGCACATAAGGGATGTGTTTGATAAATATGCTCAAGTTACGCATATGTCACCTGACGTTATTTTGTCCGTTATGGAGAGCGATAAGGCCTGTACGCTTTCAGATTACATAGCTTCAGTTTTGACAGTTGACTATACGCAAAAGCAGATGATATTAAGCGAGCTGGGCGCAATAAAGAGGCTTGAAAAAATCTCGCGTCTTCTTATAAGGGAGACGGGCCTGCTTGAAATAGAGGATAAAATTGCCCAAAAAGTAGGCAATCAGATTGATAAAAACCAAAGGGAATATTACCTTAGGGAAAAAATGAAGGCCATTTCTTCTGAACTGGGAGACGTAGAAGACGAGCTGAACGAAATGCAGCTGTTTTATGAGCGTATAAAGAACGCCAGAATGGCGGGAAGCAGCAAAGAAAAGCTTTTAAAAGAGTGCATGAGACTTGCCAAAATAGGAATGAGCTTCTCTTCAGAGGCAGCAGTTATAAGAGGGTATCTGGAAATTTGCCTGGATCTTCCGTGGGGTATTTTTACAAACGACAACCTCAACCTTAAAAAAGCGCAAAAAATCTTAGACCAAGAACATTATGGATTGGAAAAAGTGAAGAAGAGGATAATAGAGTTTTTGGCGGTAAGGCGGCTTTCGCCACATATTAAGGGCCAAATCATTTGTCTTGTGGGGCCTCCTGGTGTTGGAAAAACCTCAATAGCCAAAAGCCTTGCAGCAGCCATGGGCAGAAATTTTGCTCGGATATCTTTGGGAGGCGTGCGGGATATAGCGGAGATACGCGGGCATCGGAAAACGTATGTAGGTGCTATGCCGGGAAGAATCATAAGTGCTATATCATCCGTAAAAAGTTCAAACCCCCTTATCTTGCTTGATGAGATAGATAAGCTGAGTGCAGATTATAAAGGGGACCCATCGTCAGCGCTTTTAGAAGTGCT
>JAIRUF010000155.1 GCA_031254555.1 Oscillospiraceae bacterium
CGGCCCGTCATCTTCTCTATTTCGCTCTCAATGCCCTTTATCTGTTCTGAAAGCTCTGCAATCCGGACCTGTGCCTCTTCGCTTTGTTTTTTGAACTCCTCTATGCGCAAAATCGCAGACTCCTTCTCGCGTACAAGCTCTTCTTTCGAACTTTTAGCGGCTTCTATTCGGCCTGAAACCAGGGTCATTTCGCTGTCCGCCATTATCTTTTCTTCCTGTGCTGTGGTAAGCTGCGCCTGAGCGCCCATAAGTCCGGCTCTGTCCGCCGCCAGTTCCTCAACGGCACTTTTGTAAGAGTCCGCGCTTTGCCGAGCTTTTTCTGAAAGTTTCTTGATCTCTTTATTTATTTTTTCTATCTCATTGCCCCTGCCCAGCAGCCCGGAATTATGTATGCGGGAACCGCCCGTCATCGAGCCGCCCGCATTTATGACCTGACCGTCCAGAGTTACTATTTTAAACCTGTTTGCATATTTTTTTGCCACTTTTATGGCGCTGTCCATCTCATCGGCTACAACTGTCCTTGCCAGCAGCGACTTAACAATGTCCGTATATTTTTCGTCGCACTTTACAAGGTCGCTTGCTATGCCAATAAAACCGTCGCAGCTACCGACTCCTTTTTCATTGAGTTCCCTTTGCTTAATAGCGCAAATCGGCAAAAAAGTGGCTCTGCCTAATTTTTGCTCTTTTAGAAAATTGATTGCGCGTTTCGCATCATTTTCCGTGTCAACCACAATATTTTGTATCGCAGCTCCAAGCGCTACTTCAATGGCGTGCGAATATTTTGAGTCAACGGTTATCAGCTGTGAGACCGGGCCGTGGACTCCCCGCATTGTGCCTCTTTTGGATTCTTTGATAACCGCCTTTACACTGCCGGAATAGCCCTCCATGTTTTTTTCCATCTCCAGCAGCATGCCCCGTTTTGATTCTTTTTGCCGAAGGTCAATACTTAACCTGTCCGCCTCTTCCCTAAGCTTTGAGACCTTTCCTTCCCTGTTTTTCACCTTAAGTCCGTATCCGTTTACAGCGTTCGTATATTCCTCTATCTCATCAATTTTAGATTTTATAACTGACTGTCCCTCGTCCTTGTCACGCAAAAGCTCGGCAATCAACTGGTCATTCTCACTCAGGGACTGATCTATCGCTCCAAGCCTTGATCTTATCTCCCGCGAAGACGACTCGGCGGTGGATTCGATCACCCTTTTGTCCGAGAGCTCCCTTGCAAGTTCGCCCATTTTATTTGAGAGACCCTGTGTTTTGCCTGTAGACTCATTGTTTTCCTCCAATAAGTCCTCCAGTTGCCCGTAAACTGCGCCGAGCTCTTCCCGTTTCTCCTGCGCAAGCTTTTCGCAGACAGTTATACTTTCCTGAGCCTGTTTTATCTGATCGTCTATTCTTCCCTGCGTTTCCTTGGTTTGGCTTTTGTCCTTTTTTATTCTCTCTATCGCCTGAAGATTTAGCTCTATTGTGTTTTTGCACACGGCTATGTTCGAGTCAACTGCGGACGCCTGTTCTTCAAAAAGAGAAATGCCGCGCCTTATGTTATCTATCTCAACTGTTATGTCCTGCGACTTTTTTATTATCTGTTCTATTTTTTCCTCTATTGACTCAAGCTCCCCGGCGCTGTCGTCGTGCTGCGATCCGGCAAGTGCTATCTTGTCCTCCTGCCTGCGAAGATTGTCCTTTGCTTTTTCAATCGTATGCAGCCAAAGGCTTATTTCAAGCTCCTTTTTCTCCTGGGCCAGCACCAAAAACTTACGCGCTGTCTCACTTTGTTCTTTTAAGGGACCCACACGCGTTTGCAGCTCTGTAAATATATCTTTAAGCCTTATCAAATTTTCCTGTGTTTGATCAAGGCGCCGTAAGGCGTCCGCTCTGCGGTAACGGAAAAACGATATCCCGGCCGCCTCTTCAAACATTTCCCTGCGCTCGTTTGACTTTGATGAGACCATGTCCGCAATCTTTCCCTGGCTTACCATCGAGTAGCCGTCCCGGCCGAGGCCCGTATCCATAAACAGCTCATGCACATCTTTAAGCCTTACAACCTCGCCGTTTACTTTATATTCGCTCTCTCCCGACCTGTAATACCGCCTTGTTACGACAACTTCATCGGCATCCTTGCCAAGCACGCGGTCAGAGTTGTCCAGCTTTAATGAAACTTCCGCAAAGCCCTGTGCCTTGCGCGCAGATGTTCCTCCAAAAATAACATCCTCCATTTTAGCCCCGCGCAACTTTTTTGCACCCTGCTCCCCTAAAACCCATCTGACTGCGTCTGATATATTGCTTTTTCCGCTGCCGTTTGGCCCCACAACCGATGTCATCCCGGAACCAAAACTCAGCACTGTTTTATCGGGAAAGGATTTAAAGCCCTGCATTTCAAGCGCTTTTAAAATCATTTTTTACCGTCCTTTTCGACTCGTATATCATATTTCTTTAAGGCGTTATCCTGTTTTACCTTACACGAAAAACCTTTTTTATCAAGTTCTATTATATTAGATTTTTTATGTCCTGTCATCTTAGAAATTTCACCGGGGCTCACAAACAATGTATACCCGGCCTTTACAGCCGGTTCCCCGCTTTTTAAACCACTATTTTTATCACATTCCAAGTCTGCCTCTTGGTCAATTTTTTGCAGGGCCTTGTCCAAATAAATTTTGCTCTCACACAGCTCTTTAAACGCCGGGTGGTAGGCGCCTGCCACAAAGCCTTCCTCCACCGCTCCGCCTGAGTGCAGACCCACCCTTATCACATTTATTTCCATCGACTCAAAGAATAAAATCAGGCGTGAACATAAGTTAACAGCCTGGTCTAATGTCTGCGGAACATATTCACCTTTTAAGTACAGCTCATGCAGTTTTGTCCCTTTTAGCACAACTGTCGGATAAATCCTTATGGTTTGAGGTCCAAGCTTTGCGAGCTTTTGCGCCGTGCTCAATGATTTTTCATCTGTATCGGTGTAAAGCCCCGTCATCATTTGCACACCGAGTTCAAAGCCATATTGTTTTATCATTAAACTTGCGTTTAAAACGTCGTCTGACGTGTGTCCGCGGTCATTTTGCGCTAAGACTCCGTCATCCATACTCTGAGCTCCGAGTTCAATTGCCGTTACTCCATATGATTTAAGTATTTTTAATATATCGGCGTCTATAAAGTCCGGCCTTGTAGAAATCCTTATCCCGGATATATCACCGTTTTTAATAAACGGACCGGCGGCCTCTAAAAGACTGAGCATATAATCCCTGTCAACCGCCGTAAAACTGCCGCCAAAAAAGGCAAGCTGCGCCCCTTTATGCCCGCTTTTAAGGGCCTTTTGCACCGCTTTGTTTACATCTTCTTTCGTTACAAGTCCGCTATTGCCCGTTATTATATGTTGATTGCAAAAGCTGCACTTCATCTGACAGCCCATGTGCGAAACAAAGAGAGCTATGTTGGTATGACTCATAATCCCATAAGCTCCAGCGCCTCTTTCGCGGCCTGCTGTTCTGCAATTTTTTTGCTTTTTCCGCTGCCTTTTCCAATTATATTATTGTTGAGGTGAACCTCCACGTTAAAGTTTTTGTTGTGGTCCGGCCCGCTCTCACCCGTCAAAACATACTCCAGCAGTTCTTCCGGATTTTTTTGCACAACTTCCTGCAAAGTCGTCTTGTAGTCGTTGAGCGATATTTTGTCAGGATTTGGCTGCAAGATAAAATTTAACACAAAGTCTCTAGCGGCGTCCATCCCTCCGTCCAGATAGATCGACGCTATTATGGCTTCAAACGCATCAGCTAAAATTGACGGCCTTTTATTGCCCCCTGTGTTGACCTCCCCTTTTCCCAGGAAAATGTGATCCCCCAAATCAATACCCTTAGCAAAATTGTATAGGGATCCTTCGCACACTGCGGCGGCTCTGAGCTTTGTGAGTTCACCCTCCGGAAGCGTCTCACGATTTTTATAAAAATACTCAGCGGTGATAAACCCTAAAACCGAATCACCCAAAAACTCAAGTCTTTCATTGTTCCCATATTTCGTATTCTTTTCATTTGCATATGATGAGTGGGTCAAAGCACGCCTGAGCAAATTGATATCCTTATATTCATAGTTTAGCTTTTTTTCAATTTCTTTGAATTCATCCATCGAGATCACCCCAATTCTATTGCTGTTTGTACAACTGATACAAGATCTGAAACTCCGCTGAGATGGGTAACTTCATCTTCATGTATCTCTATTTCAAATTCACCTTCAACAGCTAAGACCAGCTCCGCTATGTCAACCTCGTCTGCTCCTATCTCCTCAAAAGTGCTTTCCTCATTAAGCGTTTCTTCCTCTATGTCAAGTTGGTCTGCGATAAATGAAATTACTTTTTCATAAACCATACTATTTCCTCCAACGATGTATTCTTTTGCATATCTCAACTCCTAAAATTGAGTTTGCCTACCTATTCTCTAAATACACATTCAAAAACTTGCCAATATAAAACTTTTAAATTTATTATAACTATATTTTAACCGCAATAACGAGAATCGGATTCCCGATTATAAAATATCGTAAATTATTACTTTTGCTATGTCAATTAAAAATTCACATTAATTTTCCCAAGTTTTTATTATATTATTTGGGCAAGTTTTCAATTATTTTCCCGATCACATCCTGCCGGGCATACATAACTGCCTGATTGACAGCGTTTTTAAATGACTTTGCGTTTGATGATCCATGTGCTTTTATAACCGGCTTTTTAATGCCCATCAGCGGCGCTCCGCCAAAT
>JAIRUF010000168.1 GCA_031254555.1 Oscillospiraceae bacterium
AACCCGCCTTTTGATACAGATATAAAAAAACCAAATGCAGCCCATGATAATTTATCTCCCAATTTAAAAAAATACATTGATATGTTTGACGACATAGAAAGAGAAGAGCCACGGGAGACTAAAGAAAATAAGCCCTCGGCAGATGAAACTGAACCTGCGGGTGTCCCTGAAGATGAAGCCGAAACAACACAAACACCCGAAGAGGATGAAGCGGAGGCAACAGCACAGGCCCCGGAGGCTCCTACCAGTGAAGCTATAGTAGACGAGGCTGAACCCAATGAAGATATAAAAGGAGAAGAACCCCAAGATCAATCTAAAGCGGGCTTAAGGCAAAGTTTTGTTGATTTTTGGACAAGCAAGGATAACAGGGCCCAAAAAATTGCGATTATAATACTTTGCATTATTTTTATAGCCATCTTGGCCATGGGAATATATGTGTTTGCAAAAATGTCTCTGATTGGGACGAACGATGACAAAAACACCTATGAAGAGTCAGAGCTTGAGGAAGAGATTAACGTCTCCATGATGGACGATATAACAGACGCAAAATCTCTCAATGGCCTGCTAAAGGCATGGTACAACAACGGCGGAGAGAAGATGTCAAGCAAAAATATCATCAACATTTTGCTTTTGGGAATAGACAGCGAAAGCAACCTTGCCGACACAATGATACTGATGTCGCTAAACAAAAAAACTCAAAAAATTTCACTGGTTTCACTTTACAGGGACAGCTACACATACTTTAAAACCGCGTCCGGCAAAGAGTATTACGCAAAACTTAACGCCGCATACTCTGCGGGCGGGGCCGCCTGTACCGTTGATGCCATTGAAAACATTTATAAGATAAAGATAGACCATTATATAAGTGCGGATTATAAGGGGTTCACAGGGGCAGTAAACTCTCTTGGAGGGATCACTTTAAAAGTTGAGCCGTATGAGGCTTCTTATCTCAACAGGAAATACGGCCTTAATGTAAAGTCGGGGCAAACGACCCTTAAGGGGAAAGAGGCTCTGCTTTACAGCAGGATCAGGCATTCGGACAACGACGCTGACATAAGCCGCGCGCGCAGGAACAGAGCGGTGATTATCGCGGTTATGAACAAGATGAAAAATGCAAGCCTTTCCCAGATGGACAAGATGGCAACACAGTTGCTTCCGCAAGTCAAGACAAGCCTTTCAAAGACGCAGATCCTGGGATACGGCGCACAGGCGGTAACGCAGGGCTGGATGCAGTACGGGACAAAACAAACGGCGGTGCCAACACCTGAAACTAGCAGCAGCGGCCATATCGGGGATCAGTGGGTATTTATCGTAGATTATCCGGGAGCCGCGTATTATCTGCAAAACTTCATTTATGGCTCGTCTAACATCAAATTGAAAGACGGCAGGGTGTCTGCCCTTGATTTAAAACCTAAAACGCCGACAACCAGGAACAACAATTCTCATGCTTCCGCAACAGAAGGGACCGGAACCACTGATTCGGGCACGTTTGACACCGTTCCCTCTGATACGACCACGTCCACAACTTTGAGCACAAATCCAAGCTTTACATGGCCCTCTTTCAAACCTCCGACTACCGGGGGATCAATAGAATAAAAAACATCCGCGGGGCACAAAGCCCTGCGGATATTTTTTGTGAGCGGTATAAAGCAAGGTGGGGCGGAAAAAGGGCGTCAGCCGTGAGAACAAAGGAGACCTGTACAGCATCTTGTTTGTGATGAACATAGATCTAAAAAATATATTGTTGTGGAAAAAAATGACAATCTGTGTTACAATGCAAGTGAATATAAGTGTGTACTTATATTAATTAAAAGTGTATCTGTGATACGCCCAGGGAATAAAAACACTTAAAATTAATTAAAAAGGGGGACATTGAAATGTCAGAAATTAAATTCTTCGTTTGTGAACATTGCGGTAATCTTGTAAGAGTTATAAACGACGCCGGGGTGCCAATGATTTGCTGCGGTCAGAAAATGACCGAACTAAAGGCCAACTCCGTTGATGCAAGTCAGGAAAAACATGTGCCGGTTGTCGAAATTTTAAACGGCGAGGTAAAGGTAACAGTCGGATCAGTAGAGCATCCCATGGTTGAAGAGCACAGCATTCAGTGGATATATCTTCTCACCGATAAGGGCGACCAGTTCAAAAAATTGACCCCCGGCATAACGCCGCAGGTAAAATTTAAACTGGCTGATGAAAAACCGATTGCCGTTTATGAGTATTGCAATCTCCACGGGCTTTGGGTAGCTAAGGTCTGATATATTAATTAATAGAGTTCTTGCGGTATGCGCACAAATTAAAACGGCGGCTAAAAACTCAAGGGGAGTATGTATTTTATTATACATAACTCCCCTTAAAATTTTGAAATTACGGAAACCTGCTTTTGCACCTATCCTATATCATATATCGCCGGCAATGGATTGGAGCAGTCCGCCTTTTTTAATAATGTTTTGAATAAATTCAGGAAATGGCTGCGAGGCGTATGTCTTCCCGGTCGTACGGTTGCAAATCAGCCCGGAGTCAAAGTCCACACTTATTTGATCGCCGTCTTTTATATCCCGGCTTGCCTCGTCACATTCAAGGATAGGCAGGCCTATATTCAGTGAGTTTCGATAAAAGATCCTTGCAAAACTGCCGGCGATAACGCAGGATACGCCGCAGGCTTTTATTGAAATAGGAGCGTGCTCCCTTGACGAGCCGCAGCCAAAATTCTTGCCGGCCACGATAATGTCATCTTTTAAAACCTTGCCCGCAAAGTCTTTGTCAATGTCCTCCATGCAGTGCGCTGCAAGTTCTTTTGGATCAGCCGTTATCAAATGCCTTGCGGGGATTATTACGTCTGTGTCTACATTGTCCTCGTATTTATGGGCAAATCCCTGAGCCTTCATGCTAAAATCCTCCTGATTCGTGGTTTTTTTTAGAAGCTATATAATATAATGACTATAATTTGTACGGGCAGGTAAGATATCCTCTCAACGCGGAAGCCGCCGCTACATAGGGGGAGGACAGCACAACCTCGCTTTTCGGATGCCCCATTCGGCCCACAAAATTTCTGTTCGTGGTGGCAACAGCGCGCTCGCCGCTTGCAAGTATACCCATGTGTCCGCCGAGGCACGGTCCGCAGGTAGGTGTGCTGAACACGCCGCCGGCCCTTACAAAAATCTCGGCGAAACCAAGCTTTAAGCACTCAAGATACACCTCTTGCGACGCGGGAATAACAATGAGCCTTACGCCCTTTGCAACCTTTTTGCCCGCTAAAATTTCGGCGGCCTGACGCATATCCGACAACCTTCCGTTTGTACACGAGCCGATCACCACCTGATCAATTTTCAAGTCTTCCGCGTCTTTTGCAAGCCGGGTATTTGACGGCAGATGAGGGAGTGCTACCGTCGGTTCAAGAGAATTTAAATCAATTTCTATAACCTCGTCATAAACGGCGTCGCTGTCAGCCTCAAAGATCATTGGATTGCGGGAAGATCTCTGGCCTACATAATCCAAAACCTTGCCGTCAACGGGGAAGATTCCGTTTTTGGCCCCGCACTCTATGGACATGTTGGCTATACAAAAACGGTCGTCCATGGATAGGGATTTTAAACCGTCTCCGAAAAATTCAAGGGATTTGTATAACGCGCCGTCCACGCCGATTTTACCGATTAAATGAAGTATTACGTCCTTGCCGGTCACATATTTTTTAAGGGCCCCGGAAAGGACCACCTTGACAGCGCCGGGGACTTTAAACCAGGTTTTGCCGCAAAGCATGGCGGCCGCCATGTCAGTTGACCCGACACCTGTTGAAAAAGCTCCAAGCGCTCCGTAAGTGCAGGTGTGGGAGTCCGCGCCTATAACGGCGTCTCCCGGAACCACAAGACCCTTTTCCGGCAGCAGTGCGTGCTCTATGCCCATATCGCCTACATCAAAGAAATTTTCAATGCCGTGCTTTGACGCAAAATCACGCACCTGCTTGCAGTTCTGTGCGGACTTTATGTCCTTGTTGGGGGTAAAGTGATCCATTACCAAAGAAATTTTGGCCTTGTCAAAAACAGTTGATCCCCCGACTTTTTCAAACTCGTTTATAGCCACAGGGGCGGTCACGTCGTTGCCTAAAACCATGTCGAGATTTGCCTCTATAAGCTGCCCAGGGACAACGTGCAAAAGCCCTGAGTGAAATGCAAGTATCTTTTGTGTTGTGGTCATTGCCATAAGTGTACGTCTCCTTTTATTGTCAATGTGAAGAAAGAAGTTTGTATTCAACTGAGTCGGCAAGCGCAAACCAGCTTGCCTTAATAATATCGTGTGAAATGCCGACAGTCGTCCAGACGTCGTCCCCGTCGGTAGAGGTTATAAATACGCGAACCACAGCGGCGGTTGAAGAGCCGGAATCCGTTACCCTTACTTTGTAGTCGATCAAACGCACGGTTGAAAGGCATGGATAAAAATCGGATAAAGCCTTGCGCAGGGAATTGTCAAGCGAATTTACGGGGCCGTCTCCCTTGGCGATAGATATGTTCGCAACATCGTTGATTGACAGTTTAACAATGGCCGTTGAGGTGGATTTATCATTGCTGGAAAGCTCATCGACAACTATATAATCTAGCAGCTTAAAAGATGGGGCGGGGCCCTCCACAGCCTTGCGGACCAGTAATTCAAAGCTCCCCTCCGCCCCCTCATACTGATAGCCGAGTTGTTCTTTTTCCTTTAGCTTGGTTACAATTTGATCAAGGACGGGAGAGTCCTTTGAGAGGTCCGGATATATTTTACGAACCTTGTGGAGAACGGAGGACTTGCCTGCCATTTCGCTCACTAAAATACGCCGTTTGTTACCTATGGAAGACGGGGGTATGTGCTCAAAAGCGCTCCGGTCTTTTAAGACCCCGTCAGCGTGCATACCGGCCTTGTGAGCAAAGGCGTTTCTCCCCACAAAGGGCATGTTGCGGTCAAGTGACACATTTGATATCTCAGCTATTTTACGTGCGGTAGAGGTTAAATTTTCCATAGAACCTGGGGGTATACACATATAGCCGCGCTTGATTTGCAAAATAGGTATAATTGCGGAGAGGTTTGCATTGCCTGTCCTCTCGCCGAAGCCCACAAAAGTTCCCTGAACCTGAGAGGCGCCTGCATCCACCGCCATAATCGAATTTGCAATGGCCAGACCGCAGTCATTGTGTGTGTGAATGCCAAAAGGGGTGCCCTCAAGGTAGGGCAAAACACCGGAACAGATACTGTAAATTTGATCCGGAAGGGTGCCGCCGTTTGTATCACAAAGCGTTATGCTGGAAGCTCCGCCGTTTTTTGCGGCCAAAAGTGTTTTAACGGCGTACTCCGGGTCATGGAGATACCCGTCAAAAAACTGCTCGGCGTCATAGATCACCATTTTACCGTGATCTTTAAAAAATCTGCATGTGGTTTCTATAATTTTAAGGTTTTCCTCATCGCTTGTGTGCAGTATCTTTTTGACATGGAACAGAGAGCTTTTTCCAAATATGCTTACAACAGGTGTGCCGGCGGCAAGCAGCGCTTTACAGCCGGGGTCCTCGCTTACCAGTGTGTTTTTGCGGCGAGTACTGCCAAAAGCCGTAAGCTTGGAGTTCTTGAGCTGAAAACCCGTTTTATTGATATAGTCAAACAGCTCGCGGTCCTTGGGGTTTGATGCGGGATTGCCGCACTCGATAAAGTCTATCCCCATGTCGTCAAGGGATTTTATGATATTTATTTTATCGTTCAGCGAAAAAGAGATACCGTCGCTTTGCGCGCCGTCCCTTAGTGTGGAGTCCAATATTTGTATTTTCCTCATTAAAATCACCACCGAAGCAAAAAACTAATCTTGTGGCAAAGGCAGATACCTTGCCGGTTTTTAGGCCATATTTCATCCTGTACTGCGAAGGGGACCTATGTTTGGCATACAGCCGAACTTTGAGCGGTTGAGCTCGCCCCGACAAAAATCCCCGCAATATAAAAATCTTATAGCCTCTAAATCATCCGATTTGTATGGATTATATGATATAGAGCTAATTATATAATTATACACTTTTTATATTTTTTGTAAACGCTTAAGATAATTTCATAAATATAAAGAAATAGTAAAAAAACAGTTACGAAAGTGCCTGATTTATTGACTTTTAGATACTTTAAAAGTACAATAAACAGAACAAAGGAGGTGTGTCATATGGAGTTCTTTTCGGATATCGGCAGATATTTTATGCCGGTTGCCGCGCTTTTTATAGTTATAAACTGCGCCATACCGATGATGAAGGGGAATAAAAAAACCGGCGTTATAGGTTATCTTGTCAATTCCGCTAACGGGGATAAAATTCTGCTTCAAAGCTTTGAGACTTCCATAGGGCGAAGCAACTCCTGCGACATAGTCTTGGTTTACGGCACTGTATCCAGGTTTCACGCGGTTGTTTCAAGATACAGGAGCGGATGGTTTTTGTCCGACAACAATTCAAAAACCGGCACCTTTGTGGAGACAGGTCAAATAGAAAAGAGAGAGCGGATAAAAAACGGCGATACAGTCGCGTTTGGCAATGTCGTATTTACATTTTTTGACCGCTATGAGGAAGAAAAGAAATCAAATCAAACGCCGCCGCCGCAGGAAGAAGAACCCCCCGTGAAACTCTACGAGACCGAAGAGAAATTTTATACGGCGGAGGTATTCCCGCCTGAAAGCGCAGGCGTGACCTCATATCTAATAAACGAACTTACACGGAAAAACTTTTCTTTAGACGAGCTTCAAACCTGCCTTATAGGCCGGAACAAGGAGGCTCAGATCCACATAGATTTTCCCGCGGTTTCAAGGTTCCATGCTCTTTTAAGCAGGCAGGGAGAAGAGTGGATAATTGAGGATCTTGATTCAACTGCAGGAACGAAGTTAAACGGAAAAACTCTGGAGTCTGTCAAAAAGCTTTATGACGGTGATGTAATAGACATAAGCGGAACGACCCTTGTGTTTAAGACGAACAGATAAATTTTAAGGAGGACAAAGCATTGTCCGGTGCAAAATGGATACCAACACTGCTGCT
>JAIRUF010000003.1 GCA_031254555.1 Oscillospiraceae bacterium
CTGTACAAGGCTTAATCCGCCGTAATAATCCAAAATTTTATAATATGTCCTTATATGCTTTGCGTCATCTCTTGGAGCATTATAAATCATAACCTTGTTTTTATCGCTGTCCTTTAAAAGATATCCCTCTAAAACGGCCTCGTCGCAAGAGGGGCGGCCTTGCATTACACACAGGTAATATTTGCGAAGCTCACGGCTCTTCATTTTAGCATTGAGTATCCTTAGGGACTGAGCGTTTTTTGCGGCAATGACAATGCCGCCGGTGTTGCGGTCTATCCTGTTGATAAGTGCGGGGGTAAAGGAGGATGAAGCGCTTGGATCGTACTCTCCATTATCATACAGATAACGCTTTATGCGGGTTATCAGTGTGTCTGTATACTCATTTTCATCTGGGTGAGACAGAAGCCCGGCCTTTTTGTCAAGCAGCATTATGTTTTCGTCTTCATAGATAATATTTAATTTGTTGGGGGCTCCCATAAAGTCATATTTGGGAGGAGGCTTTACGAAAAACTCGTCGTTTATATACATGTCAACAACATCTCCGGCATTAAGCCGCGCAGATATTTGAGAACGCTTGTTGTTTATTTTAATCCTTTTTGTTCTTATATACTTATACATAAGAGCCTGCGGAAGGTTAGGCATGTTTTTGGTTATAAACTTGTCCAGCCGCTGATTTGCGTCATTTGATGAGATTATAAAGCTTTTCACAAAACTTCTCCCTGTAAATTTGATTGGCCTTACATATGCAATTATAGCATAAATACATGCTTTTCAAAAGCGTTAATATGTTATATAATTAATAATCAATACAACAATTATTTGGAGGAAAATCATGCTTAAAGTTAACAGGGCTACCGAGATTTTAAAAGAGGCGGGAGTGCTGCTTGAAGGGCACTTTTTATTGACCTCAGGCAGGCACAGCAACAAATATTTGCAGTGCGCCAAGATATTTCAAAATACAAAGTACAGCGAGGAGCTGTGTGCAGATCTCTACGATAAATATAAGTCCGACGATATACAATTGGTCGTAGGACCGGCAATGGGAGCAGTCCAGATGGCATATGAGGTAAGCAGGTATTTTGGATGTGAAAATTTCTTCACTGAGCGCGATGAAAATGGAAAAATGCAGCTTAGAAGGGGATTTGAGATAAAGCCTGGGCAAAGGGTGTTGGTTGTTGAAGATGTTGTGACCACAGGCGGTTCAGTGAGGGAAGTTATTGATCTTGTCATAGATAACGGCGGGGTTGTTGCCGGAGTGGGTTCTATTGTTGACAGAACCGGCGGCAATATAGACTTTGGGGTCCCGTTTAAAGCGGTCTATTGCGCATCTGTGCAGTCGTGGGAGCAAAGCGAATGTCCGCTGTGCAAAGAAGGTGAAATAGAACTTGTTAAGCCAGGAAGCAGAAAAATCAAATAACAGGGGTGCAGGTAAGATGCACGACGGACACCGTGAAAGGATTAAAAAGAGATTTAAGGAGACCGGGCTTGCCGGTTTTCCTGATCACAACATATTGGAGCTGCTTCTGTTTTATACCATTCCAAGAAGAGACACAAACGAGCTCGCCCATCTGCTGATAAATACGTTTGGTTCTTTATCGGCAGTTTTTGACGCGTCTTTTGAAGAGCTTATAAAGGTCGGCGGCGTCGGTGAAAACACAGCGTCATTAATTAAGCTTATGCCGCAGATTTACGGGAAGTACCTGGAAGATAAATTGTCAGTCTCGACTGTCATTGATTCCACAGATGCGGCCGGCGAATATTTTGTCGCAAAATATATAGGTGTGGTCAACGAGCGTGCAATGCTTATGTGTTTAGACAGCAAATGCTGTATTAAAAACTGCGAAACGTTATCGGACGGTTCGACAACAATGACTGAGATCACAGGGAGAAAAGTGGTTGAAAATGCGCTTAAAAATAATGCGGTTTCTGTGATACTAGCGCATAATCATCCTCATGGCATCGCGGTTCCGTCTCCGGAGGATGTCGATTTGACCAGGACTATAATAAGGTTGCTGAACTCCATAGATATAAAACTCAGGGACCATATAATAGTTGCTAACAATGAATATTTTTCAATGGCGGATACAAAAAAGTTTTCGATTATGTTTTTGTAGTGGGCACAAGAAAATATGAAAAGGTTTTATATAGATAAATTATGTGAATAATAAGTATTAAAGAGGAGGGAAGCAAATGGGGTTTAGTGATTTTTTCAAGAAAAGATTAAAACCCGCATCGCCGGAAAAGTCTCATAAAGACCAATCAAAAGAAGGGCCGTCACTTCAAGATGCCTTTCAGTCGAATCTAGAATTTATTCAAAGTGAGCACTTCTCGGCGGATGATATTAAAAGGCTGTTTGAAAGCTGCGATAACCAGGTTTGTTTTTCAATGGGTGAAGTTGATTTTCCGACAGGGAAGGTAATCGTTGCGGACCCTCTTGTGTATTTGTATAACACTGAATATTCTCAACCGTTAAACCATACGATTCCGCAGGGCAGTTATCAAGTGTATATCTCAGTACATGATTCCGATGTGGCGGGATTAAGAATTGTTGCAGCAAAGCTTAAAATAACGCAGAAGGACGCGATTCGTTATGAAATAGCAATGCCTCAGGGCACAACAATAGAGCAACTTAATCAACCGGGCATATTGGCTGGATTTGGAGTTGACGCCGGGTTGGCCTCTTTTTGCGACGCACGCACCGCAGTAGAATACCGCGAATTTTTGGATCAGTGGAGCATTCAAAATCCAAATGGTAATTACTACGACGATTACTTCGCGTCTTTTTTTGCACAGAGTTATGATCGCCTTCCTCAGGTTCAACGTCGGGAGGGTGACTTTATAG
>JAIRUF010000020.1 GCA_031254555.1 Oscillospiraceae bacterium
TAAAGGCTAAAACTTTGTCCATATCTATATTTATCCCCGCGGGGAGCCCGTTTATAACAACTCCCACAGCCTGTGAATGTGATTGCCCGAATATCGATATTTTTACTTTAGTTCCAAAATCAGAAGACATTTACTAAACCTCCCAGATCCTTAAAGTTATCAAAGAAATGCGGATATGATTTGCAGACGGCCAAGGCGTCTGTAATTTTAAGCTTGCCATGGCACAAGCAGCTTGCAATTGCTGCCGACATAACTATCCGGTGATCTTGTGCCCCGTCAACAGTTCCGCAAGACAGTTCTTTTTGGCCGTGTATGATAAGAGTTCCGTCCTCATATTCTGCTTTGCCGCCCATTGAGCGCAGCATATTAAGAGTGGATTCTATGCGGTCAGACTCCTTAAGCTTAAGCCTTTGCGTGTTGCTTATTTTGGACACGCCGTCGGCAGCGCTTGCAATTACACTAAGTATGGGGACAAGATCCGGGATATCGGCAGCGTCCGCATAAAAGGCTTTGCGTTTATTGGGGGAGACTTTTATGTCATGACCTGACACATCAACGTTTGCTCCGTACTTTTTTAATATCTCTACAATTGCTTTATCGCCCTGAGACGAGCCTATGTTTAAATTTTTACAGACAACGCTTTTACTGATAGCTCCGAGACACAGCCAAAAGGCAGAGTTTGACCAGTCTCCCTCTATTTGTACGGTACCGGGGGATTTGTATCCCTGAGGAGCTGTGACGCGGTAGCCTCCGCTTAGTTCCTGTACGTCTGCCCCGAAATCCCGCATAACGGACACGGTCATATCAACATAGCTTTTAGACTGCAAGTGTGACATCAATTTTATTTCTCCTATGCCGCAAAGCAACGGGAGAGCTAAAAGCATACCAGAGATGTATTGTGAACTCTGTGAGCCCGAAAGCTCAAAAATACCGTTTTGCATCTTCCCGGAAATAGTGAGGGGAAGCGAACTTGAACTAAAGGTAATACCGTGGGCAGAAAGTTGAGTCAAAAGCTGAGATATGGGACGCTGAGGCAGCCGACCGCAGCCGGTAAATGTTGCGTTTGCGCCTATGGCCGAGACTATGGGCAATAAAAATCTAAGTGTGGAACCGCTTTCATCGCAGTCAAGTATTGGATCTTTATTATAATGCTTTATGGGGGAAACAATTATGCCGCCGCTTTTAAGCTTTTTTATTCCGCAGCCTAAAGCTGTAAGGCAGCCCATTGTCACCTCTATATCTTTTGAGATGATTTCATCCATTATTATTTCAGTAGGTGAGTCTGAAAAAGCAGAGCATATTAAAACTCTGTGTGCGTGTGATTTGGAGGATATACTGCTGATTTCTCCTCCGATTTGGGTTGGGTTTATAATAGCGTCCATACAGTCCTCCTTACAGACCCAAGGTTATAAAGTCAAGCAAACTGCCTACACCAAGCTCATACAGCTCGCATCTTCCGATCTCTTTTGGCACGATCAACGTGATTTTATCGGCCTTTCTTTTTTTATCCGATATCGCAGTTTTGTATAGTTCATTGGCGTCAAAGTCACATGTTACAGGCAGGTTATTAGCTGAGAGTGCGCGGGTCAACTGATCGTATAAATCCTGTGAGCAAATGCCCGCGTTAAACGACGCTTTGGTGATTACCGACATGCCGATGGCAACTGCATGACCGTGGGTTATTTTAAAGCCGCTAAGTTTTTCGATACAGTGACCTATTGTGTGTCCAAAATTGAGAAGTTGCCGCGCACCTGTATCAAACTCATCTTGTATTACAATATCCCTTTTTATAGTGACGCACTGTGTTATGATATCTTCCATTATATCATTAAAACGCACTTGCTTTAAAGTGTTAAAAAGGTTTTTAGACGATATAACTCCATATTTAATGGCTTCGCTTATACCGTCTGCAAAAGTCGAGGGGGAGAGAGTATCAAGGGTTAAGTAGTCGCACACGACCAGATCCGGTTGCCAAAATGAGCCCGCCAAATTTTTGCCCGCTAAAAGATTAACACCGGTTTTTCCGCCAACGGATGAGTCTATAGCAGATAAAAAAGTTGTGGGGACTTGAATAAAGCGTATTCCCCTCAAATAAACGGACGCGCAAAATCCGGCGATATCGCCGACAACCCCGCCCCCGAGTGCGATTATGATATCAGATCTTGACATTTCACTTTGCGCCAAAAATTCTAATACGGATGAAAAGGAGTCCATATTTTTTGAACACTCACCGTTGGCAAGAACATATTTTACAACGTTAAAGCCGCTGTCCTTAAGGGACTTTTCAACAACTCCCGCATACAGGTCGTCTACAATGTCGTCAGTAATTATGGCGGCGTTGCAGGGGGCGGTTGTTTTAAGTGCATAACCGCCAATGTTGCGCAGAATATCACGCCCTATTAATACGTCATATTTTTTTGATACCGGCACTGTAACTGTTTTCATACATTGTCCGCCTGTTCTTTTATTTCCCGGCCTTCTTTTAGAAGTTGCTTTAGTTTAACATCGTCATTGTCCTTAATGGCGAAGCTGTATTCCTGCAGCCGGACGCACAGGGCGTCGATTTCGTCCGAGAGAGCGGACGCGTTATTTAAAAACAACTGTGTCCACATATCTTCATTAAGTTTTGCCACACGGGTCAGATCGTTGTAGCTTCCGGCTGAAAATCCGTGGTGACTACCGGCCGCCGGAGATTTCACGTATGCGTTTGAGACGACATGCGCAAGCTGCGATGTAAACGCTATTATCCTGTCATGCTCTTTAGCGGTGCTTACATTTATTTGTCCAAACCCTATGGATTTATAAAACTCGTGCGCTTTTTTAATATCGTTTGCGTTTGTCCACTCATATGGAGTGAGTATGACCGGAGCTTTGTCAAACAGGCACGGGGATGAAAAGTCGTATCCCGAGTTTTCCATTCCGGCCATAGGATGTGCGCCGATAAATGCAAAACCATGTTCCAAAGCAAGATTTTCAACCGGTGAGACTATGGACTGCTTGACGCCGCACAGATCCATAACCAGTGCATTTTCTTTAAAACATCCGCAGTTTCTTTTTATATACTCAACAGTTGCCTGCGGATACAGCGCTATAAGGACAATGTCGCAATTATTTAAGTTGTCGTCTGACAATTCATCGTCGATCGTGCCTTGATCCAATGCCTTGTGAGTTACCTCATAATTTTTATCGAATCCTAAAACTTTGTATTTATCATAACGCTTAATTGTCTTTGCCATGGATCCTCCTATAAGGCCAAGGCCGATAATACCGACAGTCATAAAATCAACCTCCCAGCTGATTTTTACCGCTAAGGGCAAGAATAGGATTAAGAGAGTCCACGATGTCGTGGAAAGCTTCGGGGGTGATTGATTGAGGTCCGTCGCAAAGAGCGTGCTGCGGATCATTAGGCACTTCTATGAGAAGTCCGTCAGCTCCAGCCGCCGCTGACGCGA
>JAIRUF010000059.1 GCA_031254555.1 Oscillospiraceae bacterium
GTGGTGGCAAACACCAACACGCCTATACTTGATATGATGAGTTATTCCTGGGGTATAATTTCAGGTTCGTTCTTAGCGCCGTATGTTTTGGGCCTTTATGTCAAATGGCTTAACAGGCCCGGAGCCTGGGCAGGAATATTGGGCGGATTTTTAGTTGCGGTGGTGCCGGCGCTTTGCAAACTTATCAACATATTTGGATACACGGCAAACGGGGCAATTAACTCCCTTGCGGCAAAAGGACCGATATTTGCGGTGTCCGCAATGATTTTCTCTATAATACTGTGCCTTGCAGTAAGCCTTATGTCAGGTAAAAATGAAGAAAAATTTAGAAACGACTTTTTCTTTACAGGCGTTGTTAAAAGTGAATAGTTATGTTAAAATATTAAATCACAGCATGTTGTTTTACCTGCTGTGATTTAATGCTGTTTTACGGCTTTGAGCCAAGCGATATTTACGGTGAAACTTAAAGCTTGGTCAAGATATGCGTGACCTCAGTTGGCATGGCTATAAATCTGCTTAAAAATAAATAGGAGATCAATATGTTTTTTGATAAAGAAATAGAGACGATGAGCCGCGCGGATATGGACGCTTTACAGCTTATCAGGCTTAAACGTATAGTTGATTACTGCGGTAAAAATGTTCCGTTTTATGAAAGACGTCTTAGGGAGGCGGACATTACAGCGGAGAAAATAAAAACGCTTGACGATATACAGTACATACCTCCGACAACCAAGGAGGACTTAAGGGACAATTATCCGTTCGGGCTTTTTGCAAGGCCTTTAAAGGAGATAACAAGAATTCACGCATCGTCCGGCACAACGGGTAAACCAACTGTTGTAGGGTACACAAAAAACGACCTTGATATGTGGTCCGACTGCGTTGCCAGAATAGCGGCGGCGGGCGGGGCCACCAGCGATGACATTGTGCAGGTATCCTTTGGATATGGCATGTTTACAGGGGCGTTAGGTCTGCATTACGGGCTTGAAAAGATCGGGGCGACAGTTATTCCAAATTCGAGCGGCAACACGGAAAAAGCGCTTATGTACATGCGGGATTTTAAGACAACGGCCCTTGTGGCAACCCCGTCATACGCGCTTTATATGTACGAATCGGCAAAGTCGATTTCTGACATGAGTGAGTATAACTTAAAACTTGGGTTGTTTGGATCTGAGGGATGTACTCCTGAGATGCGGAAGCTTATAGAGGAAGGCTGGGGCCTTTTTGCGACAGATAATTATGGAATGAGTGAGCTTTTAGGGCCGGGAGTGTCAGGCGAGTGCAAGCAGCGTGAAGGCCTTCATTTTTGTGAGGATCATTTTTTCCCTGAAATCGTGGATTCAAATACGCTGCAAAAATTGCCTGAGGGTAAAACAGGCGAGCTGCTGGTAACGACGCTTACAAAAGAGGGAATACCCTTACTAAGATATAGAACCAGGGATATAACAAGGCTTAATTATGAACCTTGCAAATGCGGCAGAACCGGAGTTCGTATGGATAAGGTTACGGGTCGTTCGGATGATATGCTTAAAATCCGCGGAGTAAATGTATTTCCGTCACAGATTGAGAGCGTGCTTGTAAGTATTGACAAAGTTGGCCCGCACTATCAGTTGATAGTCAGGCGAGAAGGCTTTACGGATACGCTTGAAGTGCAAGTTGAGCTTATGGACGCGATGATTGATAAATATTCAGATATAGAAAATCTTCAAATGAGGATTAAAGACAGGCTGTTTTTTGTACTGGGAATCCAGTGCAAGGTAAGCATAGTCGAGCACAATACGATTGAGAGATTTGTGGGCAAGGCAAAGAGAGTTGTAGATTTAAGGGGAAATGACAAATGAGGAAGAAACTTTTGTTGGGAAACGAGGCAGTTGCCAGAGGGTTGTATGAAGCGGGCTGCAAGGTGGTTTCCAGCTATCCGGGAACACCCAGCACAGAGATAACCGAATACGCAGCAAAGTACGATGAGATCTACTGCGAGTGGGCACCCAATGAAAAGGTGTCGGCAGAGGTGGCGTGTGGTGCGTCAATATCCGGTGCAAGATCATTTTGTGCAATGAAGCATGTGGGCCTCAATGTTGCGGCTGATCCGCTTTACACAGCGTCTTACATGGGTGTAAATGCCGGAATGGTTATAGCTGTCGCCGATGACCCAGGAATGCATTCGTCTCAAAACGAGCAGGATTCGAGGCATCACGCAATGGGTTCAAAAATAATGATGCTGGAGCCATCTGACTCGCAGGAATGCCTTGATTTTACAAAGCTTGCGTTTGAGCTCTCAGAACAGTTTGACGCGCCCGTATTTTTAAGGTTATCGACAAGGATATCACATTCCAGGGGAACTGCGGAGCTAAACGAGCGGCAGAGTGCAGCGCTTAAGCCGTATGAGAAGAACATAGGAAAAAATGTAATGATGCCGGCAATGGCCAAAGTACGCCATGTAGTTGTGGAAGAGCGCATAAAGAGTCAAGTCAGTTGGAGCGAGACATCAAGCATTAATAAAGTGGAAATAAACGGCGGAAAAATAGGTGTGATAACTTCAGGAATATGCTATGAGTACGCAAAAGAGGCATTGGGAGATATGGCATCGTATTTAAAGCTTGGATGTGTATATCCGCTTCCGCAAAAGCTTATAAAGGACTTTGCCGGGAAATTTGATAAGGTATATGTAATAGAGGAGCTGGATGACTTTATTGAGACGCACTGTAAAAAAATCGGTGTTGACGTCATCGGCAAGGACTTGTTTCCTTTAACCGGAGAATACTCTCAGTCTATGATCAGGGAAAAAATACTGGGAGAAAAGCTCTGTGTGACCGAACTCTCTCAAGATTTTTGCGCAAGGCCGCCGGCTCTGTGCCCGGGATGCCCGCACAGGGGACTTTTCTACGCGCTTAAAAAGCTTAAGGTGTTCGTAAGCGGGGACATAGGGTGCTACACGCTTGGGGCTTTAGCGCCGCTCAATATGATGGACACGTGCATATGTATGGGAGCTTCCGTGTCGTCGCTTCATGGCAGAAATAAGGCAAACCCCGAGTTCTCCCAAAATTCCGTCGCGGT
>JAIRUF010000097.1 GCA_031254555.1 Oscillospiraceae bacterium
CGCAGATAAATATTGATTTTTTTATGATCTTAATCAAAGCTTTGGGTGTTGCCATATTGGCTCAAATGGCGTCGTCCATATGTGAGGACAGCGGCAATAAAACACTGTCCTTCGGTGTGGACCTTGCCGGCCGGGTAGTGATACTTGCCCTTTGCATTCCAATGATTCGGGCAATCACAAAATTTGCCTTTGAAATTATAAAAGGAAATTAAAATATGAAGAAGTTTATTAAGACAATTATAACATTGATAATTTTTATACTGCTGACAACCATGCCGGCATATGCTATTACAGATGAGCGGGACAAGGAGTTTATGGACCAGCAATACGATGTTATAGACTCTGCCGGTTTAACCAGAGAGCTGCCTGAGGAAACAAGGGAGCTATTAGAGTCGTTAGGCATTGAAAATATAGAGTTCAATGAAGTCTATAACCTTTCTTTTACCAAAGTTTTTTCACTGCTTAAATCACTGGTGACAGGGGAGCTTAACAGCCCCATTAAATTTATGGCAATAATGGTGGGAGTTATTATATTGCTATCTGTAGCGGACGCGTTACTGCCGCAAAGCAGCCATGAGGCGGCGAGGCTTGTGTGCTCGCTGTTTTTTATAATATCAGTTGTTGGTGCCGTGATATCTTATTCGTCTTATTTAGTGTCCGCAATACAGACAAGTTGTAATTTTATGCTTGGCTTTATACCGGTTTTTACAGCGGTGGTGTCCGTCAGCGGTAACCCTGCCTCAGCAATAAGTTACAATACACTGGCAATGGCTATCGCCCAGGGGGCCTCGGCGTTTACAAGCACTTTTTTGCTGCCTCTGACATCCATGTTCATAGTGCTCAGTATTGCGTCCAGTGTGTCCCCGAACCTCAATATAGACGGGATGGCGCAAATGTTGAAAAAGACGGTAATTGTAGTGCTTACGGCACTCAGCACTGTGTTTACCGGATTTTTGTCGCTTAAAGGAATTCTTGCAAGTTCAGTGGATACGGTTGCTCTGAAAAGCGGCAAGTTTTTGATAAATTCAGCGATCCCTATAATAGGAAGTTCGCTCTCAGAGGGTCTGAGTTCGATAGTTGGCAGCATGTCAATGCTTAAAAATGCTGTTGGAGTATTCGGAATAATAGCGGTCGTGATAATCAATGTGCCGGCTCTGATACAGGCTTTACTGTGGATGTGTTCAATATCGCTCACTGCTTTTGCGGCTGAAGCCATGGGGCAAAAGGATGCCGCAAAGCTGCTGCGAAACCTAAATGCCGCAAATGTGATTTTGATTACGGTTATGATTTTTGTCATGATTTTAATCATTATATCAATAGCGTTGATATTGGTCTTTAAAGCCAGTTTATAAAATGGAGGAATTTTATGGACGTGTTAAAGGATTGGGTTTTGTGCATAACATTGTCCTCTCTTGTGGGAGCTGTGGTGTATGCCTTTACGCCCAAGGGAAATATGCAAAAAGCCATAAGGGTAATAGTGGGTGTGTTTTTTATCTGCGCACTTTTAACTCCATTTATAAACGGTAGAGAAATTGAAATAGACTTTAAAGAATTTGAGATTGACGCAAAGTCAAAATATGATAAGGCACTGTCCAAAAACATTGATGATTATATGCTGGATATAACAAAGCAATCGGTCGAAAATGAAGTGTTGACCATCCTAAATGACAATGAAATTTACAGCGGACAAATTTTACTTGATATGGATATTGACGATGAAAACAGCATATTTATTAAAATGATGACAATTTATTTGACGGGAAGTGATATGCACAAAAAGGATATTATTGTTGACTGTGTATCCAAGAAATTTCAAATTGTCCCACAAATTAAGGAGGGACGGGGGTAAACGATGAAGGAAAATTTAAAAATAGACAAGGAAATGCTGAAAAATCTAAAACTAAAAATTAAGGCAGACAAAAAACTGCTTGTCATTATTTCAATTGGAATATTGGGTATGATTTTTTTAGCGTTTACAGATCTGCTTTCGGCCGATGATAAAGGCAAAACTGAGATGAAGAGTGTCGGAGCTGTACAGACGTATGAGCAAAATTATAAAGAGCAGATTGAAAACGATCTTAAAAAACTCATTTCCTCAATAGACGGGGCCGGAAAGACAAAGGTTATGGTAACGTTGGACAGCGGCACAAAGTCAATATACGCAATAGACGAAGCTTTCGACGAGAGCAATGATATCTCGACGAACGGCGAGAACTCAGATGAGCGGTATAAACACAATAGCAAGAAAGAATATATCATAGTTAAAAATTCAGAAAATGATGAAACAGGCATGGTTATCGAAGTGATGCAACCGCAGATACGAGGCGTGGCAGTTGTGTGCGAAGGAGCTAATTCCGCTGTTGTAAAACAAAACATAACCGACACGATAACAGCGGTTTTAAATATAAGTTCAACTAGGGTTAGCATAACAAAAATGAGTAATTAAATTGAACGGGAGGCATTTATAATGAGCATGATTATTAAAAGAAGACAATTGGTGATGGCCACAATGGTGGTAGCTCTTGGGGCTGCAGTATTTGTAAACTGGTACTTTACCAAACCACATATTGACCAGACGGGCATACAATCAGGCCGGAGTGTTACTCAGGATCAGGATACAAATAAGGTCAACTTAGGAGACGCTGAGTTTGTTAACAGTACAACTACAAAACCGTCAAGCGGCAGCAAGAAATCATCCACTG
>JAIRUF010000172.1 GCA_031254555.1 Oscillospiraceae bacterium
ATAACCTCATCCGCACCGTAACAGCGGACTTTTGCCTTGTCGCCGTTTGAATATGCCTTTTCTTTTACTATCTTAAGTTCGGCCGTTTCATACTGATACTGGGTTTGAACATATGTGAAGCCGTTTATCCTGGAAATAATCATGGCCGCATCTTTTCCGAGTCCGTTTAAAATTACCCTAAGCGGCTCTTTTCTCACTTTGTTCGCGGTGCGCGCTATGCTTATAGCTCCTTCCGCCGCGGCAAAAGACTCATGCCCCGCAAGGAAGGCAAAACAATTTGTCTCCTCTTTTAGCAGCATGGACGCAAGATTGCCATGTCCCAACCCCACGTTTCTTTGCTCTGCAACCGAGCCCGGAACACAAAAGGCCTGCAAGCCCGTCCCTATTGACGCCGCCGCGTCCGCGGCCCTTACAGAGCCCTCTTTTAACGCTATCGCAACACCCAATATATACGCCCAGGACGCATTCTCAAACGCTATAGGCTGAACGCTTTTTATAATTTCATCCACATATATTCCCTTTGCCTTGCACAGCTGATTTGCGGCCTCAAGGCTCTCAAGCCCATATTTTTTAAGACATTTATTTATCTTGGGCATTCTTTTATCCATGCCCTCAAAAACTGCAGTGTTAATCATGCTTTAATTCCTCCTTATTCCCCACGCGGATCAATGTATTTTTTAGCTTCATCAAATCTTCCGTAATTGCCCAAATTGTTGTTATAAGCGTCGTTAGGAGAAATTCCCTTGCGGATATCTTCAAGCATCTTGCCTACGCGAACGAATTCATAGCCGATAACTTCATTGTCTTTGTCAAGGCCCATTTTTGTAACATACCCTTCAGCCATCTCCATGTAGCGTACACCCTTTGACTTAGTGCTGTACATGGTTCCGAGCTGCGAGCGCAGCCCCTTGCCTAAATCTTCAAGCCCTGCCCCTATTGACAGCCCGTCCTCTGAAAACGCGGACTGAGTGCGCCCATACGCAAACTGAAGAAAAATCTCCCTCATCGCGGTGTTGATGGCGTCACACACAAGGTCTGTGTTAAGGCACTCCAACATAGTTTTACCCGGAAGGATTTCAGCCGCCATAGCCGCAGAGTGGGTCATTCCCGAACACCCTACGGTTTCAATAAGGGCCTCCTCCACAATACCTTCTTTTATGTTAAGAGTAAGTTTACATGCGCCCTGCTGCGGTGCACACCAGCCAATTCCATGTGAAAGCCCGGAAATATCCTTGATCTGCGTGGCCTTTACCCACCGCCCCTCTTCCGGTATGGGAGAAGGCCCATGGTTTGGACCCTTTGCCACCACACACATCTTTTCTACCTCATGTGAATAGTTCATTTAAAAATACTCCTTTAATATATTTATTTTTTAAATTTAAAGCTTTTTATTCTATCCCTTATATTTTTTAAAGAATTTGTGTAAATATCTTTACCCATCAGCTCATATTTCTCATAGCCTTGTTTTGCGCAAAGCCTTGCGAAGACAGCGCCCACGTCATTGGGCCGCCCTTCGTCTTCCTTCCTCACGTCGAGATAATACAGGGAAAAAGCAGACCCGTCAAGCGCCGCTGTATAAAGCGGATTCTCCTGCGCGCTCAGCCGATCCTGCAGGGTATTGATGGCTATTGTGGACAAAAAAGGGGACGGGAGATAATACTGCAGCGCGGCCTCTGACGAAAAAAGAAGCAGAGCGCAAACCTGCTCAAGCACGCTGGCCTCCATAAATTCATCTTCCAAATTTTCCGGGAAATATTTTTCACCCGGGGCAATGGCCGCCAAATCTTTGCCCAGCTGCTTTGCCTTTTGCGAGTTGCCGTTTTTCCGCTGGCGATGAGTTTCTTCAATAAGCCGGATCGTTTCATCCCTATCCCTATCCTCGTCTTCGCCGCTCTGACCATAGATTTTTACGTCGCTGTCATTATCCATTCCCATAATATAATCCTACCTTCTGCGGCATTTGTCAATATTTTATCATTGTCATTGAAAATTATCATAACAATATACAAAAGAATCATATCCTCCATCATAATTTTGATGGAGGATGTCATCATGCCTTTTTACTTTGAATCGACTGAGAGGACTTTTTAAGCAGCCTTTTTTTCTTTGATTTATATCCTATCAGCTCATTTAAGTTATCGTCCGGAGTTGTAAAGGCCCCCAGGGTTCCTTTATGTGCACCGTACATTCCGTGGAAATCGCTGCCCCCCGTCATAAGCAAGCCATTTTCATCGGCGATGCGTATAAGCTCATCCGCTTGCTGCTCCGAATTTTCCGGGTGCCAAACCTCTACTCCGTCCAAGCCCTTTTCAATGAGAGATGGCAAAACATCAAAGTTGTCATAAAACCCGGGATGCGCTAAAACAGCTATTCCCCCCGCCTCATGTATCGCTCTTAAAACGTCAAACGCATCCGGATATTTGGGGCTCACGCTTATATTCTCCGGATTTTTCTCATCAAACAGTTCATAGAACAAGTCCCCAAAAATCTCTGTTGTAAACCCGCCTTCCATCAAAGCATGCATAATATGCTGCTTGTAGATGTTTGTAGACCCCGCCGCGCACTTTAACACAAACTCCGGTGTTATAGGAAACCTCTGCGCCGCCTTGATAACCATCATCTGACCTGCCTTGCGCCGCTCTAAAGAGTTCTTCCTGCAAAGGCCCTCAAGCCTGTCCGGATACTCATTGAGATAGCTTAAAAGGTGCACTTTTTTCTTGCTCTCATAGTCAAAGGCCGAAATCTCAACCCCCGGGATCACATTCACTTCATGCCTTTCCCCTATTATTTTCCCTCTAACTGTTGCCGCAAGACTGTCATGATCGGTTATGGCAATAGTCCCTATGCCTATATTCTTTGCAAGAATAATAAGATCCTCTATGCCCAGAGAACCATCAGACAGCCGCGTGTGGCAATGTAAATCTGCCGGCAAAAAATCGCCTCCCCATATAAAACAACTACCAACCGCATACGCGGTTAACATATGTAAATTATACTATATCTTACTATTGATTTGCAAGGATAAATATGATACAATACGCAGTTATATAAATATAATGTGTTTGGAGGCTTGATTTGTGGGCAAAAAAGTTTATGTCGGTCTTAGCGGCGGTGTGGATTCTTCTGTTGCCGCGCTTCTCTTAAAGGATCAAGGTTATGACGTCACAGGCATAAATTTAAAACTTACTCCAAACGGTTCCGGCGATTCAGACAGGGCTGAAAAAATCGCCTCCCACCTAAATATTCCATTTAAAAAAGTGGACCTTACTCGGGAATTTAAATTCTGTGTTTTGGACTACTTCGCGCAGGAATACCAAAATGCCAGGACACCTAACCCCTGTGTTGTCTGCAATGAGACGATCAAGTTTGGAAAAATGCTTGACGCAGCTCTTCAAAACGGCGCTGACTTTCTTGCCACAGGTCACTATGCCAAAGCGGTTTTAGAGGACGGCAGGTATAAATTAAAGCGCCTGGATGTAAAAAAAGATCAAAGTTATTTTCTCCACAGGCTTACCCAACGCCAGTTATCGCATGTTTTGTTTCCTATAAATATGCCAAAGGAGCGTGTGCGCAAACTGGCACAGGAGGCCGGGCTTATAACGGCAAATTTACCTGACAGCCAGGAAATCTGCTTTATAAAAAACGGTGACTACGCAAATTTCATCCTGGAGTATACCGGAAAGGCCAGCTTAAAAGGCAGGTTTATTGACCGGCACGGGAACTGTATCGGAGATCACCGCGGGATAATACATTATACCGTGGGGCAGCGCAAGGGGCTGGGAGTGTCCTTTGGCGAGCCTATGTATGTCACAAAGATCGATCCACTAAGCAATGACATAACTTTGGGCTCTCAAGATGATCTGCTCACATCCTCCTGCATTGTGCAGAATATAAATTATATCTCGGTAAACGGGCTTTACGGCCCCGTTAAGGCACATGTAAAGATACGGTTTTTGGCTCCCCCAGTCAAAGCTTTGGTGACTCCTCTAAGTGAAGAGGGCGCCCGCATTGACTTTGAAGAACCGCAAAAGGCGGTGACTCCCGGCCAGTGCGCTGTATTTTACGACGATGACGACAATGTTATAGGAGGCGGCTTTATATCCGGCTGAATTGCGCACGGCCCCGGCTTATAGGCTCCGTGTCTTTGGGGAACTCTCTTATTTAAAAGTATTATATAAAAGCGGTGTAGTTTATACATCGCTTTTAATTTTATTGCCTTATTCTATTACTTTTTTAAGGCATTTCCATTCGTCTGGACTATTTTACTCAATTTTTGAGCGCTTTTTATAAATGTCGGGTCTTAGTTAAGTTCGTGCAAAAAGATAAAGAAAATTTAATATTGCGGGCAAAAATCTGTCTTTTACCTCCATAAAACGGGTTGGTACTTATACCCGCGGCTACAGTATATCAACAGTTCCGCTGACACCGTCAAGCGCTCCGCTCACCAACTCATATGCCATGCACCACTGCGCGTTTTTATGGGCGTCGTCAACGTGATAAATGTCATATTCATAAGAGGGGACAAACCCCAGTTTGCGGTAAAGTTCGGCATCCCCGCAGAGAAATACCGCCTTATAGCCCATTACCCTTGCAATCTCAAACGCTTTTTCCATCATTTCCCGGGCGATACCCCGGCGAAAATAATCAGGATGGACGCATATCGGGGACAAAACAAGCTCCGTGACCGGTCCATTCTTTGTGGATATATCGGCTTTATAAAGCACTATCTGACCGACAATTTTTCCGCCCTCGTCCTGTGCGACCAAGGAAAGCTGTTCAATAAATTCCGGCTTTTTCCTGACCTCATTTAAATAGTCCGCCTCTGTCCCATCCGAGTGGGAAGCCGTGGCAAACGATGTTTTTACAAGCTCGTACACTTCCCCCTCATCGGATTTCCGCTCTTGCCGTATCTTCAAAATAGCCTCCCATTTTTTAAGTGCGGACTCATTTAACTTTGCCGCAAAAACGTTTTATTACCACTATTCTTTACCTATCTTAGAGATCTGTCTTTTTAACTCATACAAATTCCTTTGAAAAGACTCCCGGCTCTCTTCCAATATCCAATCAAATTCAGCCATCTTTTTCTCCGCCGCTTTGATTGCATCAAACCACTCTTCCTTGGAGTTGTTTAGCGGAATCTCATCGAAATAGAGAAGTAAAAGCGCCAGTATTCCGCCGTCTTCCATCTCTCCCTGAAACGGGTCGCCGAGAAATATCTCCGCCGTTCTTTGCAGGGCCGCTTCACGCAATATGTTTTGCCGCAGCATACGGGCAACATCTCCGGCAGTCAGTTGGTCAATTCTTTTATCAATGCATTTATTATACCACGCAATAAGAGAAGACCCAAAATCTGACGTATCATATTCAAGCTTGTAAATTTCTTTGAGTGAATTCATATCGCTCATTTTACTTTTCCTCTTGTCTTAGATCCCGCTACCGGATCATTTACTGAGTTCCCGTCATTTTACGCGATTATATCCGTTCCCATATATGGCACAAGCGCTTTTGGCACGGAAATGCTGCCGTCCTCATTTTGACAGTTTTCAAGAATGGCCGCGGTTGTCCTGCCCGCCGCAACGCCGGAGCCGGTCAAGGTGTGGACGACCTGTGCCTTTTCCTTTGAGTTCATCTTAAATCTTATTCCCGCTCTCCTCGCCTGAAAGTCCTCACAGTTTGAGCAGGATGAAATCTCAACATATCTGTTATATGAGGGCATCCAAACCTCAATGTCATAGGTCTTTGCGGAGGAAACACCCAAGTCCCCTGTGCAAAGGGAGATGACCCTGTATGGCAGATCCAAAAGCTTTAGCACTCTTTCGGCGTCGGCCGTAAGCTTTTCAAGCTGGTCATATGATTCATCCGGACGCGCAAACTTAACCAGCTCCACTTTGTTAAACTGATGCTGGCGGATAAGACCCCTCGTGTCCCTTCCCGCGCTTCCCGCCTCAGCCCTGAAACAGGCTGAATAGGCGCAATAACTCAACGGAAGGTCATTCCCGTTTAAAATTTCATCCCTATACATATTTGTAAGCGGAACCTCGGCTGTGGGTACAAGGAAAAAGTCTTCCCCGGTTTTAAACGCGTCTTCCTCAAACTTGGGGAGCTGACCCGTCCCGGTCATGGACGCTCTGTTTACAATAAACGGCGGAAGAATTTCGGTGTATCCGTTTTGCGTATGAGTATCTAAATACAGGTTTATAATAGCGCGCTCCAGCCTTGCGCCGAGTCCCTTATAAAAAGTAAACCTTGCACCCGTCACCTTAGCGGCCGTCTGCGGATCAAGTATACTTAGCTGCTCGCCCAAGTCCCAGTGCGCTTTGGGTTCAAAGTCAAAAGCTCTTGGCTCCCCATGTCTTCTCACCTCAACATTGTCGCTTTCATTCTTTCCTTCGGGCACACTTTGGCTTGGCATGTTGGGAAATTCATACATGATTTCGTTCTGTCTGCTTTCAAGGGTGCTTAGTTCTTCTTCCATCTCCTTGACTTTGTCCTTAATCTTACCCATTTTTATAAATATCTCAGATACGTCTCCGCCCTCTTTTTTTATCTTAGGTATGCTGCGGCTCGCCTCATTTTGTTCGTTTCGAAGCGCGTCTAGCTGTGTTAAGACCGACCTTCTGCGCTCATCGACAGCGATCATCTCATCCACCAAATCATCCATATCCTTATTGCGGGAACGCATTGCCGCTTTAACTTTTTGCGGATTTTCTCTGAATTCCTTTATATCAAGCATTTAAACCACTCCTCTTAAATCTTATCTGCGTGCGCACAGTTTTTAATTTATTCCGCGTCAAGCTGTTTTGCAAGCTGTGTCAGGTCTTCTTTGCTGAAAAACTCAAACTCCACCGTGCCGTTGTTTCCCTTGCTCTCAAACACTACAACTTTCCTGCCCAAAGCCTGAGACAAGGCAAGCTCAACCTCGCTGTAAAAAGTATCTCTGAGCGCTTTTTCTTTAACAAAGCTTACCCTGCCGGTCTTATCGGCCGTTTTTGCCAGCCTTTCGACCTCCCTCACCGACAAATCGTTCTCGACAACGCTGCGCGCAATCTTTATAATCTCATCCTCATTTGCAAGGGTGAGAAGCGCCCTTGCATGTCCGGCGGAGAGCTTGCCGTCCCTTGTAAGTATTCTTACCTTTTCCGGCAAATTTAAAAGCCTCAATGAGTTTGCCACAGCAGGGCGTGACCTGCCTATGCGAGAGGCTGCATCTTCCTGGGTCAGACCATAGCGCTCAATTAAAAGCTTTATCCCCTCTGCCTCTTCTATGGGATTCAGGTCCTCTCTTTGCAGGTTTTCAACAAGTGAAATCTCCATGGCCTGCTCGTCCGTCATATCCTTTATGACGACCGGAACTTCATTAAGTCCCGCAATCCTAGAGGCCCTCCACCGGCGCTCGCCCGCAACAAGCTGATATGACCCGTCCCTCATCGGCCTTACCAGCAAGGGCTGCAAAACCCCGTTCCTTGATATACTGTCCGCAAGTTCGCCCAGCGACTTTTCGTCAAATGTTTTCCTGGGCTGCTCTTTGTTCGGCTCAATCTCCGTAAGCTTTAGTTTAACCGCGCTTATGGCGCTTATTTCCTCAACGGAATTTTCCGAGAACAACGCGTCAAGCCCTTTTCCCAGCCCGCCTTTCTTCGCCATATATCTCACCTCTTTATTTTACATAGTAAAATTCCGGTCTTTAAACGCACTGATTTTTGCACTGGTACAAAACCTATCTATTCTGCTTTATAAGTTCTTTTGCAAGATTCATATACGCGTCACTGCCTTTCGATCCCCTGTCATAATACATTATAGGTTGTCCAAAACTGGGCGCCTCTGAAAGCCGTACATTCCTGGGCACGACTGTTTTAAACACCTTGTTTGGAAAAAACTTTTTAACCTCGTCCACAACCTGCTGAGTAAGATTAAGCCTTCCGTCAAACATTGTCAGCACAACGCCCTCCATCTCTATATGCGGGCTATACAGCCTTTTGACCTGCCTTACTGTGGCCATGAGCTGCGAGAGCCCCTCAAGCGCGTAATACTCGCATTGTATGGGAACCATTATAGTATCCGCGGCGCAAAGCGCATTTAGCGTTATGAGTCCAAGGGAGGGGGGGCAGTCAAGAAAAATAAAACTGTATTCATCTTTGATCGGCGCAAGCGCGGTTTTTAGCCTGTTCTCCCTCTTCTCGATCTCCACCAATTCCAGCTCCGCGCCGGCCAAATTCATGTTTGCGGGAAGAATGTCCACATTTTTAAAACGGCTTTCAACTATCACATCTTTGGCTTTTGCCCCATTTATAAGCGCGTCATAAGCCGACAGCTCCAGTGTTTTTTTCTCTATCCCCATACCGCTTGTAGAGTTGCCTTGCGGATCAATGTCCACCAAAAGCGCCTTTTTCCCTGCACCGCCTATTGCGGCGCATAAATTGACGGCCGTCGTGGTTTTGCCCACCCCGCCTTTTTGATTCACTATAGCTATGGTTTTGCCCATTTTTCACTTATCCTTTCAAGGTCTTAATTTACGTCTGTTATATCAATCGGTTATTTTAAGGCAGATTCATTATATTTTTAATCTGCACGGTGTTTTACAAATTTGATTTATTGTTGAGATCAGCCGTAGTTATCACCTTTTTAGTCCAATGCCGCCCAATGCGCCGGATTGATTTACCCCCGTATTGTAACATAAATAATTTCCAATTTAAAGTGCTTTTAGAATGTTTCACGTGAAACTTTTATTCAAAGCCGCAGGATATCCTAAACGCCGGGTTCTTGCCAACATCCTCTCTTTATAAAATCCTTGCCCATTAAAATCATATAATTTATTTACACAGGCTCCGCAAAGAGTGCTTGTCTGTTCTGACGCGGGGGGCCCAAAGCCGCCAAAGCAGGTGACTCAAGACAGGCCGGGGCCGTGTGCCCGTCCAACTTACAAAAGCAAAAAAGCAGCCGTTAACAGGCCGCTTTTTTGCTTTTGAGATGTGGGATGTGAAAGAGAATAAAAACAGGAAATATCATAGTGTTGGATGCCGGTGATCTAAGCTGACGTCACCTCTATCGACTTTACAGATCTATCCCTTGCTTTTGGGATCCTCACTATATACTCGACATACTGCTCCGTCTCATTTTTTGTACTGTCAGCTTCTATTCCGGCCTGGCGCATGGTGTCAACCGCGTTATTTAACGTGTTGATAAATAATCGTATATCTTTAAATAATTTTATGGGTGGTTTTTTGGCGGGTTTTGCGCTGATCGACATCTGTCTTACAAGCTTATCTGTCTGTTGGACATTTAAGCTGTTATCAATTATTATGCCCAGCGCTTTGTCCACCTGCCGTTCATCCTTAAGGCTTAACAGTGCCCTTGCGTGCCGTTCTGTAAGCCCGCCGCCCAAAATTCTTATCCTTTGACTCTCCGTAAACTTGAGAAGCCTAAGTTTGTTTGAAACAGTGGACTGTGCCTTTCCAAGCCTTTTTGAGATCTCATCCTGGCTCATATTAAAGTTTTTTATCAGCTTTTCAATGGCGAGCGCCTCTTCAAAAAAGTCAAGATCAGAACGCTGCAAATTTTCCGTAAGTCCAAACAGGGCGGATCTGCTTTCATCTATGTTCATTAAAACACAGGGTATATGCGATATTCCCGCCAATCTTGCCGCCCTAAGGCGCCTCTCGCCTGCAATCAGCTCATATCTTACTTTGTCAATCTGCCGCACAGATATCGGCTGGATTATTCCATTTTCCTTTATGCTTTGAGCCAGGCTCTCTAGCTCAATGTAATTGAATCTTTTTCTCGGTTGATTTGGATTTGGATGTATCTGAGACTGCGGGACCAATATTATTTGACCGCCGGTTTTTATCTGCTCCGGATTATTCATAGACATTCCTCCAATCAAAGAAAGGTCTTAAAATACAGAAAAGCTATGCTTGTCCTGTCAAGTAAACAATAGCACAGCTTATCTGTAAAATCCATTAAATCTTATCGTATTAATTCTTTTAATTCTGACTTTAAAGCTCATTAATCAAGCGGGTTTTTTAAAATTTGTGCCGAAGTTCTGGGGTACTTTATCGAAGTTTGCGATATTTTATTAATGATTATAATCGCCCTTTCTCCGCAGCCTTCTAGCGTAAACTCTTCTATTTTACAAAACTCGGCTCCCAGCGACTTTAAGGTGGCCGCGGAATTCTTCAGCTCTTGCCTTGCCCCGGCCGCCTTAAGCGGAATAAAGCGTCCCCCTGTCTTGACAAACGGAATACAGTATTCACATAAGAATCCAAGGCTTGCAACTGCCCTTGCCGTGACAACATCATACATCTCCCTGTGCTTTACATCTCTTCCGGCCTCCTCCGCCCTTGAGTGTAAGGTTTGCGCCGTAAGCCCTACTTCTTTTAGCGCGGCGTCTATAAATTTCAGTTTTTTTTCTGTTGTGTCAAGCAGTGTGTACTCACGGTCCGGCCTTGCCTTCAA
>JAIRUF010000052.1 GCA_031254555.1 Oscillospiraceae bacterium
GGCCTCCGTCCCGGTCAAGAGCGGTTTACCTGGCTGAAAGCGCTGGGCGAAAATTATACGCAGGACGCTATCACGACACAGATAAAGGGCGAATATGTCCGCGCCCCGCATATCGGCAAGGCCGCGCCCGATACCGTCGTCAATCTCATTCGTGACATCGAAAACAGCGTTAAGGCACAGCAGAGCGCGGGGCTTTCCCGCTGGACGAAAGTACAGAATTTGAAAGAGGCTGCAAAAACCTTGAACTTCCTCACGGAAAACAATCTTTTGCGGTACGCCGATTTGGAAGCGAAAACCGGAGAAGTGTCCGCTGCCTTTGACAAAACCGCCGACACGCTGAAAACCATTGAAAAGCGCTTGTCTGACATGGCTGTGCTGATGAAGCATATCACGGTATACCAACAGACAAAGCCCGCCTATGACGGCCTCAAAACGGCTAAAAACAAAAATACATACAGACGCGAACACGAAAGCACATTGATAGTCCACGAGGCCGCCGCGAAAGCCTTGAAAGCATTTACCGGGGACAGCGGGAAGCTGCCTAACCCCGCCGCCCTGAAAGCGGAGTATGAGCAGCTTACAGAGAGGAAAACCGCGCTCAATGTAGAATATAAGAAGGTAGAACGGCAAGCGCGGGAATATGGGATTATCAAGCGGAACGTAGACAGCATACTAAACCCCGGCCCGGATAAGGCGCAGGGAAAAGAGATAGAAATATAAAGGAATTATCCCGCGTAATTATGACCTTGGCGGCACGTTGGGCGTATGGGCGTTGAATTTTATCATTGGCGGTCTGATTGGCGGGGTTGTCATAGTATGGCGGCTGCTTGTTGCCGCTTGGTATCTGATATTGACGGTATACCGGATTATAACCTACAACAGCGAAAAAAACCGCATGGCAAGGGCGACCACCTGTTCGGCTCCAACCGGCGTGGAAGAATAGGGAACAAAAAAGCAAGGGCGTGGCAGCGGTGAAGCCGTCACGCATTTGCTTTTTTATTGGAGATACGCCTTAAAGCAGATGCGTGAATATGTCTTGCACCTTATTTTATTAATAGAGTAAGCAAACCCTCTTTTTTGCATTTTAAGGAATCGCAATCTTCCTTTTTTGCTGTTAGAAGCAGCCATGCGCCTATGGCTGCTTTCTAAAAGGGTTTATTGACGTTTTCTCGATTCGGCGGCCCAAAGGGTTATAATTGATTGTTACTTCCGTTGCATTCAGGTGTAAAACCTTGCTGATACCATTCTGGTTTTTCTTGAAAAAACTCTGCAACTAAATCTATTAAAGTATTAATGCGATCTTCCTCGGTTCTATTTCCATAATAATTTTCAACATGAGTTGTAAAAGCACAAGAGGTTTTTTCGTTTACTTTTTTTTGAAACCATAATTTTATTGTTTTTTCCAGATCTATGGAATAAGACTGCCCTAATGCAGTTAAATATCCATTTAAATAAGCTTCGACAGTACAATAGGATAAGTCTCCACGCAAATAAACTTTAGGATGCTGTTTCATCGCTAAAATAGTTTTAAGAACTGTATTGCTGATACTCATTTGTATTCACCCTCCGCAACCAATTGTTATTTTATCGGACGTTTCGAAATTTAACACATCACTTTCTTGAAACATATTTTGATAGTCTTGTATAGGCATACCAGTCGGGCCGGTCATAGCATCGTATACTATTCCATCCTGAACTACAGCAACGTGTGCAGTCCAACCGCTTATAGTACCTTGGCTATACGTAACATCTCCTAAATATGACGCACCAGGTATAAGATTAGTGTTCGGAGTAATATTTAAAAATTTTCCACCTATCTCAGCTTGAACCTGTTGAGCTATAATTTCGCATCCTCCCCTGCTTAGAACATCCGGTTGTCCTGGTGTACCACCTAATACATCGAATATATCTAGACCAAACGGATCAACAAAAACAGTTAAATTAAAAACATACCCATACAGTGTAGGATTATTCCCAACCAGCCTTATCGGGTCTTGCTGTGTGTACTGCCCGATAACCGGATCGTAATAGCGGAACCGGTTATAGTATAACCCTGTCTCTGTATCGGCATACTGTCCTTGATAGCGGAACGGGATAAAGTTAACGTCTCCAGTGAAGTCTTTTACTTTCCCATAAATATCTAGTTCAGCAGACCAGACTTTTTCGCCGTTTTCATCATATGCCTCAGCCGGCGTTCCCAAATAATCGCTGACAATGCTGTAATTACCCGCATTCGTCAGCTTTGCTGTAGGTACAAAACCATCATCGAATACCCATGTTATTATAACGTCGCTTTCCGATTCATGCAAGAGCTTGTTTCCATCCCAGAAGAACTGCTTTGTTGCATCCGACGTTGCCTTTTCAATCCTTCTCCCCAGTGAATCATATTTGAACGAGATTCCCGTTTCATCCGGGCGCACGACTTTACTGAGCATTCCGTTGCCAAAATACTCATACTGCCAAACACCGCCGTTCGGCTCCGTCTTCCTGACCAGATTACCCTCTACGTCGTAAGCGTACTCTGTTCCTCTCGTGACTAGCTTGCCTTTACCGCCCTGAAAGACATTCTGCAGTTCTTTTGTATTTACTCCAGACATTTCCAAACGGCTGCCCGCGCCGTAAATGCGATCGCTCATGTCATCAGTTTCATAGATGTTCCCGGCCTCATCCGCGCTCCGGTAGAGGTACTGCCAGCAATCGTCACGGCTGGACACCAAATTGCTGAATTCGTCATAGCTGTAGGCCGTCTGGCCTTTACTTAACTCGTTTGTCATGGAATTAAGCTGGTTGTTGATGCCCCACTCGTACCTGCGGCGGCGCATATCGCGATCTTCGACCCGCACGTGATGATGCATCGGACGACCCGTGGCGTCATATTGCCACTTGCTGACGACATCGCCTTGCAACGACCGCTCGATCTCCTGACCAAGTTCGTTGTATTGCATCTTTCCCATCCATGCGGATTGTCCGGCCTCTGCCGCCGCGACGTGCGTCATACGCCCCATCGAGTCACGTGATGTAAGAATCTTCGCGCCTAGACTGCTGGTAATTTGTATGCGGTTACCCAATTCATCGTATTCGCTGGCGACCCAGTGATCGCCCCGCCACTCTTTGATAATGCGGCCAGCCGCGTTGTACTCAAATTTGACTGTGCCTTGGTCGTTCGTGGCTTCCAGTATCTGCCCATTCTTGTTATAGGCGAACTTGTCCCACGTCTTGTCGGAATAATTAATTTGGGTTACGCGTCCCGCTTTATCATACCGATACTCCGTGAAGCGTCCACCGGGACGGTTGATTCTTTTGACCCTTCCCGCTTGGTCGCGCTCATAAGTCCGGGTAACTTTGTCAAACCCGGTTTCCTTTGTGATATTGCCTTTTACATCGCGCTCGAACTGATAGGCTTCTCCTTTTTCATTAATAACAGCCTTCAAACGTTCCTCAGTATCATATTCAAACTTGACAACTTTCTTTCCTTGCTTTTGAGACTTTAGGCTTCCTAAGAGGGTATAGTCAAAACAGGCCTCTGTATGCTTATCTTTCGCCCGGATGACATCCTTATAACCGTTATATTCCAATTCTATCTCGTTTCCATCCGGCAGTTTTGACCGCACCACCCGGTTTAACGCGTCATATTGATAGGTCTGAACCGCCCCCAGGGGATTCATGGCGCTGAGACAATTCCCGCAGCTGTCATACTCCCATTTTGAGGATGTACCATCTGGAAATGTTGCGCAACTTAAATTCAAATTCTTATCATAGGCAAGATGAATTGTATCGCCTTTGACATTCGTCACCGATTCAATCAGTTTGTTTTTATTATAGGCATATGTTGTCGGAACGCCCATTTCGTTTACCGATTGTTGAACTGTTCCGTCGCTATTATATATCCACTTCCGGCTGGCACCTTGTGGATTCTTGATTTGATTCCGACGTCCCTTTTCGTCATATGAATAGAGTGTCGCCGCCCCATCCGTCTG
>JAIRUF010000082.1 GCA_031254555.1 Oscillospiraceae bacterium
TGTTCTTTTTGTCACTACTGCAAATGATACATCTGCCATCCCAAAGGCATTGCTTGATAGGATGGAAGTAATTGAGCTTTACAGCTATACGCACGAAGAGAAGTTCAATATTGCCAAAAAGCATCTGATACCAAAGCAGATTAAACAACATGGACTTAAGGCCAATAACCTTAGAATATCAGACGATGCCTTAAGGCAGATAATAGACGGATATACCCGTGAGGCGGGAGTTCGCAAGCTGGAAAGGAAAATAGCAGCGATTAGCAGGGTTGCGGCAGTCGGTGTGGCGCAGGAAGACTTTCAACGTATGACGGTGACGCCCGCAAATCTTGAGACTATATTAGGGCCTGCAAAATTTAAACCGGAGGATGATTATAAGGATGAAGTCGGCGCCGTAAACGGCCTTGCGTGGACATCAGTCGGCGGTGAAATGCTTAAAATCGAAGTCGCAATAGTTCCGGGCAAAGGGAAAGTAGAGCTTACAGGGTCGCTTGGAGGTGTTATGAAAGAATCCGCTAAAGCTGCTGTTACCTACATAAGGAGCAGGGCAGGCGAGCTGCTTATAGACGAAGAGTTTTATAAGACAAAAGATATACATATACATGTGCCGCAGGGAGCTGTCCCGAAGGACGGGCCGTCAGCCGGAGCGGCTATTGCAACGGCGTTGGCTTCAGCGTTGACCGGTACACCTGTGCACGGCAAAGTGGCTATGACCGGTGAGATATCGCTTAGGGGGAAGGTTCTTCCCATAGGAGGACTTAAGGAAAAGACAATGGCGGCATACAGGGCGGGCATGACCAAAGTTCTTGTTCCCAAGGACAATGAGGCCGACCTTTTTGAAGTTGACGACATTGTGAAGTCGTCTGTGGAGTTTGTTATAGCGGAAAAACTGGAGGATGTTTTTGACACCGCGTTTATAAAGACCAAAATGAATTCGGTAGTACTCAAAGAGGTAACTCAGAAAAAGAGCGTTGGGTTAAACTATGAGATTTGACAATGCGGAGTTTGAGGCGTCATACGGTACATTTAAACAAATACCGGCGGCTACAAAGCCTGAAATAGTTTTTTCGGGCAGGTCCAATGTCGGCAAGTCGTCGCTGCTCAATAAGATTTTAAACCGCAAGGCATTGGCCAAAGTCAGTGCCTCACCCGGAAAAACTGTCACTGTCAACTTTTTCAGTATAGGCAATGTCCGGCTTGTAGACTTGCCGGGTTACGGTTATGCTAAAGTTTCCCGAAGCGAAAAAGAGCGTTGGGCAAAGATGATAGAATCATATTTTAACTCAAACCGGGATATAAGGCTGGTTGTTCAGCTTATTGATATGCGGCATAAGCCCACACAGGATGATATTGTGATGCTGGAGTTTTTAACTCAGATGGAAATACCGTATATAATTGCACTGACAAAGAGCGATAAGCTCAATAAAACACAGTATAAACAACAGCAAAGCCTATTGCAGGAGGAGCTTGCGGGTTTTGCTCCAATTGATATAATACCGTTTTCCGCCAAAAGCGGGGAAGGATCGGATAAGATTAAATCGGCCATAGAAAAATCGTTGAAATAGCAAAGGGAAGTGATGATATTATGTTTGTATCTGATTGCCTGTCAGTAAACAAAGAGGGGCATTTAACCATAGGCGGATGTGATGCCGCGGAGCTTGCAAGGGAATACGGAACACCGTTGTATGTGTACGATGAGGAGCAGATCAGGAAAAACTGCAGAGCTTATGTAAAGTCAATAGAGGATAATTACGGCGGCAACGGCCTTGCAATTTTTGCAAGCAAGGCGTTTATGTGCATGGAGATGTGCAGAATATGTAAAGAAGAAAAAATGGGGATTGACGTTGCGTCCGGCGGCGAACTCTACACGGCTGTAAAAGCGGATTTCCCTATGGATAGGGTAGTTTTCCACGGCAACAACAAGACAAAAGACGAGTTGGTTTTAGCGCTTGAGAGCAATGTCGGCAGAATAGTAGTTGACAATATTGAGGAGCTCAATATGCTGAACAGTCTTGCGTGTGAATATAAAAAGACTACAAAGATTATGCTGCGCATAAAGCCTGGGATAGACGCACACACGCACAGCTTTATACGCACGGGGCAGATAGATTCAAAGTTTGGGTTCGCGATCGAGACCGGTGAGGCAATGGCCGCTGTAAAGCTTGCAAATAACATGACAGGTGTTGAACTTTGCGGAGTACACTGTCACATAGGTTCAAACATATTTGACATAGATCCATTTGAACTTGCAGCTAAAGTTATGCTTGGTTTTATAAATGACGCAAAAAAGGAAACGGGTGTCCAAATTACTGAGCTCAACTTAGGGGGCGGATTTGGTATAAAGTATCTTTCGGACGATGAGCCGGAGGAGTACGGCGCCTATATGAACAGGGTGGCAAAAACAGTTAAAGATACCTGCAAAGGATTTGGGATACCCATACCTAAAATTATGATAGAGCCCGGCAGGTCTGTCGTCGGTGCCGAGGGAATAACGCTTTATACGGTCGGCAGTGTTAAGGATATACCCGGAGTTAGGACCTATGTGTCTGTAGACGGCGGAATGGTTGACAATCCAAGATATGCGCTGTACGGGGCTGCATATGAGGCCATGTGCGCAAACAAGGCAGACCAGCCAAAAAGTAAAACCGTTACAATTGCGGGCAAATGCTGTGAGAGCGGCGATCTTATACAGGAGCACACAGATATTCAGGAATCAGAGTCTGGAGATATACTTGCAGTACTTTCAACTGGGGCCTACAACTATTCAATGGCATCTAACTACAACAGGATACCAAGGCCGGCCGCTGTTATGGTTAAAGATTCAGTTCCAAGAGTTATTATAAAAAGGGAAAGCTATGACGATTTAATAAAGAATGACGTGTAATGTTTTCGTTTATACGTTAAAACGGAACTAGCTTTTATATGAAAATATGCTACAATGTTCAGTATTGTTAGCTGTATTTAACACAAGGCTGTTTAACCTATGTTTAGACACAGACTAAGTCTGAAATAACAGCCGAGATGTTAAAGGTTTATGGGTTGAGTTTAAAAGCTCAAATAAATTATGCGAGTAATGTGTTATGAAAAAGTTTTTAATCATCATTTTGACTCTGTCACTTTTTATGAGTGCGGCTGGCTTACTGTCCATAGAAGTGGCGGCCGAAGAAATTCCCGATGATGTGCCAATTAACGATACCTACTTTCCGGATCCGGAATTCGATCATTTTTGCTTGGTCAGCCTTACGGAGCTGACGGGGTTTTAACTAAAGATGAGCGTGAGAACATTACATAAATCAGTGTTGTGAACTGCAACATTGAAGATTTAACGGGCATTGAATGCTTCATAAAATTAACTGATCTTAACTGCTCAAACAACAGTTTAACTGAGTTGCCCGCTCTGCCGGATACACTGACGTCCCTGCGGTGTAATTCCAACTCCAACTCTCTCACCTCTCTGCCGGCGCTTCCGGCAGGTTTAACGTCATTGGGATGCACCTTCAATCAGCTCACTTCCATGCCTGACCTTCCAGAAACTTTAAGTTTTTTGTTCTGTTCATCCAATCAGATTACTGCTCTTCCTGCTCTTCCAGCCGGAATTAAGAGCATTTATTGTTATGAAAACTGCCTGACCCAAATTGATTTGAGTGGTCTGTCTTCCCTGACTGAATTTAATGGTACGGCACAATCCGTCTCATTGACACTGACCAAAAATGGGGATGTATATTCAGCGGCCGCTGCAATGACCGATCCATTATTTGAAAATGATGCATTTTCTTACACAGATGGTATGTTGATAAGCAGTGATCCATCTGTTTCGGACACCCAGTTTACATCACAAACAGGAGTTGAAAACTGGGTTCTTTCGGGAACTATCGCTGTAACCTATGAAGATGAGCAGACTATTACAGAACCTACAAAGCCTACCACGGTCATCTCAGAAGAACA